>JBEBDM010000313.1:0-7580 GCA_041156905.1 Actinomycetota bacterium
CACGGCGTGCAGACCGAGGGCCCCGGCCACGTGAGCCTCGATCGAGGGGTCGATGTTGCTGTAGGTGCCGACCGCTCCGCTGAGCTTGCACACGGCGACCGACTCGCGAGCGGCGCGGAGACGCTGACGATCACGGTCGACCTGCAGGGCCCACAGGGCGACCTTTGCACCGAAGGTCGTGGGCTCGGCATGGATGCCGTGGGTACGGCCGATCATCACGGTGTCGCGGTGCTCGCGGGCCATGGTGACGAGGACGCGCAGCAGGTCGTCGGCGGCGGTGAGCAGGAGGTCGCACGCGTCGCGCATCATCCAGCACCACGCAGTGTCGACCACGTCGCTGCTCGTGAGTCCGTAGTGGATCCACGCGCCGGCAGGTGCCCCGATGGCTCCCTGCACGACGTCGACGAAGGCGGCGACATCGTGATCGGTGATCTTCTCGCGCTCCTCGACGGCGAGGACGAACGCATCGTCGACGTGCGGAGCACGCTCGCGGCAGGTGGCCGCATCGGCTGCAGGCACCACGCCGAGGGCGACGTGCGCCTCGGTGGCGAGCAGTTCGATCTCGAGATAGCGGGCGAAGCGTGCGGTGTCGCTGAACACCTCGGCCATCTCGGGGAGCGTGTACCGGGGGATCACGACCAGACCACGTAGCTCTCGCGCTCGGCACCGGTGCCGACGATGGTGACGGGGATCCCGACCTCGCGCTCGACGAGCGACACGAAGTCGCGCGCCGCCTGGGGAAGGTCGGCGATGTCGGTGACAGAGCTGATGTCGGTGAGCCAGCCCGGGAGCACGGCGTACACCGGCGAACCGTCGGCGGCGTAGGAGGTGCAGACCTTGATCTCCTCGAACGTGTCGAGCACGTCGAGCTTGGTGAGTGCGATCTCGGTGAGGCTGTTGATGCGCACGGCCTTGCGGAGCATCACCACGTCGAGCCAGCCACAACGGCGACGGCGACCGGTGACGGTGCCGAACTCGCGGCCGATCTCGACGAGCTTGTCGCCGAGTTCGTCGGTGAGCTCGGTGGCGAACGGACCGCTGCCGACTCGCGTGGCGTAGGCCTTCGTGATGCCGACGATCCGGGTGAGATAGCGCGGGCCGATCCCGGTGCCGACACACGCACCGCCGGCCGTCGGGTTGCTCGACGTGACGAACGGGTACGTGCCGTGGTCGAGGTCGAGGAAGGTGGCCTGGGCGCCCTCGAGGAGGATGGCGTCGTCGGCGTCGAGTGCCTCGTGGAGCATCTCGACGGTGTCGACGACGTACGGGGCGAGCCGGGCGCCGAGTTCGGCGAACTGCTGGACGACACCCTCGACGAACAGCGCCTCCCCACCGAGCGCGGCGATCTCGGCGTTGTGGTGCGTGCACTGGGCGCGCACGGCCTCGGCGAACGCCGCGGGGTCGAGGACGTCGCCCGCGCGCAGGCCGATGCGGCGGGCCTTGTCGGCGTACGCCGGGCCGATGCCCTTGAGGGTCGTGCCGATCTTCTCGTCGCCACGGCCGGCCTCGTACAGCGCGTCGAGACTCTGGTGCCACGGGAAGATCAGGTGGGCCTGACTGCTGACCCGCAGCTTGGCGCAGCTGATGCCGCGACCCTCGAGGGTGTCGATCTCACGGAACAGCGTCGGCAGGTCGACGACGACACCGTTGCCGATCACGGGGATGATGTGCGGATACAGCACGCCGCTGGGGATCAGCTGGAGTGCGTAGCGCTCGGTCCCGACCACCACGGTGTGGCCGGCGTTGTGGCCGCCCTGGTAGCGGACGACGTGGGTGTGCTCGGCGGCGAGCAGGTCGATGACCTTGGCCTTGCCCTCATCGCCCCACTGGGCGCCAACGACAACGGTGACGGGCATGGCAGAACGCTCCTCGCGGTGTACGGAACGTGTCGGAAGCCTACTGGTCAGTCGCCCGACTCGGGGCGATCGGCTCGAGGACGGCCAGCCGTTCGAGGATCGAGGATGACGATCCGTGGGTCCGGCGAGCACTACCGGCCAACTGCCAGCGCGAGATCCCGTCGTTCGTCGAGCGGACCACCGCCCCCTCCGCGGTCAGTTCGGAGAGAGCTGTCTCGATGTCGACGTCGGGGAGGTTCTCGGCGATCTCCTGCTGCGTGAGAGCGCCAGCCCGTGCCAGCAGCCGGTAGAGCGAGCGTTGGGCCGGTGGGGCGTCGAGAAGAGCGCCGGCACCTCCGTGGATCGAGTTCCTGTGCAGCGAGCGGAGGATCGTGGGGCGGTTCGCCGTTGCGGTGTACGCCCGCACCGCATCGGAGGATGCATCGAGGGCGGGATCGAACTCGCCGAAGTGGTCACCGTCATGGAGGGTGGCGAGGCGGCGACCACCGTCCCACAACGAGATGGAGCCACGGACGACGAGATAGAGCCGGTCGGACAGGTCACCGCTCTCGAACACGATCTCGTCGGCCCCGACCGACTCGATCGCGAGGTGTCGCGGGAGTCGTTCGTGGGTCGCCGGGGAGAGATGCGCGAGGCACGGGATCTCCCGCAGCAGGTCGGCTTCGGCAGTCCCGCCCGTGTGGCTCGCCCAGAGGCCCGACCAGTGTCGGCTCCGGAGACGGAGGTCGGCGAGGCTTCCCGACTCGAGGACGACCCCATCACTCGCGACGTGGACCATGTCGCGGGGCTCGAGGAGTTCGAGTCTCGGCGTCGAGATGACCATCGCCCGATCATCGAAGGCCCGGCGCATGAGTGCCCACAGGTCGGCAGCCGACTCGTTGTCGAGGTCGTCGGTCGGATCGATGATGACGACGACCGGCGCGCCGGAGAGCCACACCCGTGCGATGCCGAGCCGGGTGGCGATCGGTCGGGGTACATGGTGGCCACCGCGTCCGAGGGGAGTGTCCGCTCCCTCCGGGAGGGAACCGACCCAGTCGGCGAGTCCGGCCAGTGTGAGCGCGGTGGTGATGGCTTCCTCCGAGGAGGAGCCCGACAGGTCGATGTTCTGGCGGACGGTTCCGGCGACCACGATCGGTTCGGAGTCGATCATCCCGATCCGCTCCCGGACGTCGTCGAGCGAGAGTGAGGCGAGGTCGATGCCGAAGCTCAGCACCCGGCCGGTGTGCGGGAGGTCGCGACCTGACGCGAGGATGGCGACAGCATCCCGATCGGAGCGGCGTCGAGCGACGACCGCGCACACGTCGCCGACTCCCACCGTGATCGAGACGTCACGGCAGCCGTGAGCCCCGTCGGGCGGTCGGTGCTCACCGTGTTCGACGACGAGAGGTGGCTGCGACATGTCGGGTTCGGGCGCTGTGACATCACCGACGGTGCGACGCAAGGGATGCTCGAAGACCAGCTGCAGGCGGTCCATGTACGGGGCGGCTTCTTGCAGGGCGATGACCACGCCCGGCATCGAACCCAGAGCCTGGCTGAGCGCGGCGAGATAGAGCACGGCGGCGGTTGCGGAGCCGACCGTCGTGTCCGACCGGACGAAGCCGATCAGAGCGATGGCAGCGAGGACACCCAGCTGTCCGAGGGTGAACGTCCCGAGTCGCATCCCCTCGCCCACGAGGCCGAGTCGGGTGTCCCGGCGACTGGCAGTCGCGGCCTGGGCCGAGAAGACTGACCTCTGGATCGCCTCGGTGCCCGCGGCCCGAGCCGGCGGGATCGCGGAGATCGCGTCGTCGGCGAGGTCGCCGAGTCGGGTGCCGTCGTCGAGTCGTGTCCTGACGGCGCGCGACCAGCGCGTGGTGACGCTCCGTCGTCCGAGCTCGAAGAGTGCGAGGACGGTCAGGGCCACGATGGCGAGGCTCGTGTCGATCCACGCGAGGAGGACGAACGATGACAGGAGGCTGGCGAGCGCCGGGACACCTGTGGTCAGGAGCCCGGTCACGGCGCCACGAACCTTCTCGACATACGAGGTGCAGCGGCTGACCATGCTCGGTCGGCCGAGGACGCCCGCCTCGACGATCACCGTGTCGTGGATGCGTCGGAACGACTCTTGCTCCATGTGCACGGCGCCGTCCGAGGTGATGCGGAGAGTCATCCAGAGCGTGACGATGCGGAGGGCTGCGACGAGCGCGACGAGGAGGCCGAAGACGAGCAGCGCGCTGATGAAGTTGCGCTGTCGCCAGTCGTCGCGCTGTTGGACCGCCGACTCGTCGCTGGCCACCGCAGCGATGACGGAACTCACCGCACGGTTGCGGTCGAGAACGGCCATTCCCCCGTCGCTCACGAGGGCCTCGACCTCTGGTCGCCCAAGTCTCCCGTCGGAGTTGAGGACGTCGATGATCCGTGTCCAGCCAGCGTCCGAATCCTCTGCAGCGCTGCGCAGCGTGCGCCCGAGCTGTCCGGAGACGTCGTAGGTGAGATCGCCGGGGAACAGAGAGTCGAGATAGATCGTCGCCCGACCGGCGACGGCTGCGTCGGTCGTCGCCCGCACTCCCTCGGCGATAGAGGCGGGGTCGAGGGTGGCTGCATCATCAGAGGCGGCGACGAGGCGGGACGTCGACTGCAGCGACAGCCACTCGTCGATGAAGGTGTCGGCCACCTCGGTCGCCTGGGCGCTCGACAGGGCGGTGTCGAGGAGTCGACCGGTCTGCAGGGGGAGGAGCGCCGTCGCGGCGAACATCACGAGCGACAGGAGGGCGACGAGGAACAACGATCCACGACGGCCGGCGGAGTAGGGCCACACCCAGCGCAGGAGGTCGCTGACTCGAGCCTCCGCCCGGTGGTCCGACTCGTGAGTGGTCGTTCGACGCACGGTGCGAGGGTAGTGACTGGCGACGTCGCCCGACACCGGTCAGAGCGCGAGAATGGGCCGATGCGGATCGACGAGTACCTCCAGCACGATGCGACCGGGCTCGCAGCGCTCGTGGCGAACGGAGAGGTCACGGCCCACGAGCTGCTCGACCTCGCCCTCGCCCGAGCGGAGGCGACCGACGAGGCCATCGCTGCCGTCGTCCACGTCGAGGAGGAGGCCGCACGTCGGTCGATCGATGCAGGGCTGCCGTCTGGGCCGTTCGCCGGGGTGCCGTTCCTCCTGAAGGACCTCGGATGCGAGGCGATCGACTTCCCGTCGAGTCAGGGTTCGAGCCTCTTCGCGGACACCCGCTACTCCTACGACAGCGAGATCTTCCTCCGGATGCGGGCGACGGGCCTCGTGACCTTCGGTCGCACCGCGGCGCCGGAGGGTGGGGTCGGGCCGACCACCGAGGCTCAGGTCTACGGACGGGCCACACGCAACCCGTGGGATCGCACACGTGTGTGCGGCGGCTCGAGCGGTGGCGCTGGTGCGGCGGTGGCCGCGGGCGTGACACCGATCGCGCACGGGAGCGATGGCGGTGGATCGGTCCGGATCCCCGCGAGCAACAACGGCTTGTTCGGGATGAAGGCGACGCGCGCCCTCTTCCCCGACGGCCCCGCTTCGGGTGAGGGCTGGGCGGGGATGGCGATCGACGGGTTCTTCACGAGATCGGTGCGCGACCAGGCCGCGTTCTTCGACGCGTGCGCCGGGCCCGACACGGGCGTGCCGTACTACGCACCGCGTTATGCGCCACCGGAGGGCACGTACGTCGAGGCGATCAGTCGTCCGCCGCGTCGGCTCCGTGTCGCGATGTCGACCACGACCTTCACCGGCGAGGCGATCCATCCGGACTGTGTGGCCGCGGTCGAGCACACGGCGCGGGTTCTCGAGTCGCTCGGACACGAGGTCGTCGTCGACATGCCGAAGGTGCCGATGCTCGAGTTCATGGAGGCGTGGAGCCTGATCGTCGCCTGCGGCTCGCACCTCATGGTCGACTCGCGACTCGCTGCGCTCGGACTCACCGACGCGGGCGATCGCATCGAGGGCATCACCCGGCTCTCGTGCGAACTCGGTCGCGGCATCTCGGGGGCGCGGTATCTCGCATCGGTCGATGCCGTGCATGCCATCGGTCGTTCGGTCGCTCGCTTCATGGAGGGGTACGACATCCTCCTCACCTCCACGATGAGCGAACCGCCGGCAGAGATCGGCCGCTTCAACCCGCGACGCACCGATGCGTGGCAGACGTTCCTCGAGTACCGCCTCGATCACGTCCTCCCGTACAGCTCGTTCACGCCGCTCGCCAACGGCACGGGCCAGCCCGCGATGAACCTGCCGCTGTACATGTCGGCCGACGGGCTGCCGGTGGGGACGCACCTCATGGGCCGGGCGGGCGACGACCACACGCTGCTGCAACTCGCGGCCGAGGTCGAGCGCGCCGACCCGTGGGCCCATCGTCGCCCGGCCCTCTGACACCGGTATTTCACGGCGGCTGCGCGCCACCCCGCCACTAGCGTGCTCGACATGACGGTGATGCGGCGTCTCCGGTGGTCCACGATGGACGAGGCGGAGCGCGCCTCGTTGTGCAGCCGTGGACTCGACGCGATCTTCGACGCCGATCTCAAGGCAGCCATCGGTCGGATCATCGACGATGTCCGCGAGCACGGTGACGAGGCCGTGTGCCGTGCGCTGCGCGACTTCGACAAGGTGTCGCTAGAGCCGCGCCAACTTCGTGCGACCGCCGACGAGATCGCGTCCGCCACGGTCGCCCCGGAGGTCGATGCGGCGATCGACGATGCCATCGCCCACCTCCGCGCGTTCAACGATCAGTTGATGGCACGCTCTGCTGACTGGGAGTTCGAGAGCGAGCCGGGCCTCCACGTCGGCGAGAAGATCACGCCGATCTCGTCGGCGGGTCTCTTCGTGCCGAGCGGCAAGGCCAGCTATCCGAGCGTCGCCTACCAACTGGCGGTGCCGGCGGTGGTGGCGGGAGTACCCGAGCTGGCGATGGTGGTGCCGCCGATGCCCGACGGCAGCGGCCGGATCGACCCTGCCGTGTTGGTCGTGGCCCGCAAGCTCGGCGTCTCGCAGGTCTTCCGGGTGAACGGGCCGGCAGGAGTCGCGGCCCTCGGCTTCGGGACCGAGTCGATCCCGCAGGTTCGCAAGATCGTCGGCCCCGGTTCGCTGCCCGTGGCGTGTGCGCAGGTCGAGATGCAGCGCTACGGCGTCGCCACGATGATGATCCTCGGCCCGACCGAGAGTCTCGTGCTCGCCGACGCGACGGCTGATCCACGGCTCTGCGCTGCCGACCTCCTCAACGAGGCCGAGCACGGCACCGATTCGTCGGTGCTGCTCGTCACCACGTCCGCATCGTTCGCCGATGCCGTCGACGTCGAACTCGTTGCCCAACTCGCCGAGTTGCCGACCGCTCGTGCGGAGGCCGCTCGCGCCGCTCTCGGGAGCAACGGTGGTTGTGTCGTCGTGCGCGACCTCGCCGAGGGTGCCGAGGTCGCCAACCGCTGGGCTCCCGAACACCTCCAGGTGGCGGTCGACCCGTCGCTCGAGGTCGACGTCGTGGCGATGCTCGTGAACGCGGGCGAGATCCTCGTCGGGCAGGACACGCTCTTCAGTGCGGGCAACTTCGTGATCGGCTGCCCGGCGAGTCTTCCCACGGGTGGCTTCGCGCACGTCAGCAGCGGCATCACCGCCGAGGCCTTCCTGAAGCGCACGGCCATCGCCCGCTCCGATGCCCGAGCACGGGCGCGGATGACCCCGACGATCGTGGCGATGTCCGACCACGAGGGCTTCCCGGCCCACCG
>JBEBDM010000314.1:0-2884 GCA_041156905.1 Actinomycetota bacterium
AGGGGCTCACCGTCAACACCCGAGAGCGTGCGCCGGGGCGCACCCTCCCGGGGCTCCACCGGCGACGCCACGATGCGCTCGTCACCAAGAGCGTGACCCTCGAGCAACGCGTTGGTGGCCGCGATGAGATCGGCGTCGCTGCGGTAGTTCGTCCCGAGGTATGCAGCGTCCTGCCCAGCGACCGCCGTGAGATACGCGTGGACATCGGCACCGCGGAAGCGGTAGATCGCCTGCTTCGGGTCGCCGACGGTGATGAGGTCACTGGGGGCCTCACGCGTACACGGAAACGCCGTCGAGAAGATCTGCCACTGGCGAGGATCGGTGTCCTGGAACTCGTCGACCATCACGAGGGCGTAACGATCGCGAAGTGCCGCGGCGACCGAACCACCGTCAGGACCGGTCAACGCCTCGAAGAGCCCGTTGACAAGATCGTCGTACCCCATCTCGCCACGCGCCGCCCGACGGCGCGGGCCCGCCGCGGCCGCGGCGTTCACCGTCGCGCTCCAGCGGTCGAGCACCTCCGGTGCCACGACGGGCTTGGTCACACTCGGCGGGGGGACGACGACCGCGTCGGGGTTGCCCAACACCTTCTTCACCGCCCCCACGAGCTTCTCCAGGGCCGACGACGGGCCGGAGTCCTTCCCGAGTGACAGCCTGCTGACGTCGTCGAGGAGTTCGGCCACGACGAGATCGCGGCAGACCTCCTCCACGAGCAGGTTCCCGCCCTCGGTCATCTCGCTCCCGAGAGCCGCACCCGACCGCAGGCCGAGCTGACGCAGTGCCTGCTGGCAGAACCCGTGGATGGTGGTGATCGTGGCGTCGTCGAACGACGTCACCGCGGCCTCGAGGCGCGAGCGGCGTTCGGCCACCTGCACGGCAGTGCCGTCGAGCAGCGGCTGGATCCACAGGTCGCTCTCCGAACGCTCTCCCGAGCGCAACGCATCGCGAGCGGTCACGATGGCGCGCCTCGTGCGGTCGCGCAGTTCGGCTGCCGCGGCGCGGGTGAACGTGACGACGAGCAGGTTCGCCGCCGCGAGGTCGTCGCGCTCTGCCAGGTGGCGGGCGACGAGTGCGCTCAGCGAGTAGGTCTTGCCCGTTCCGGCGCTCGCCTCGACAACGAGGCGGCCACGGTGCAACGGGCCAGCGAGATCGAGGGTCGTCGGCACCGACGAGGAGTCGTGCGCAGTGGTCATCACTCGGCCTCCTCGGTGGTGCCACTCGACCCGTCGACGGCATCAGTGGTCGACGTGATGGCACTCGCCACGCACGCCGTGAACGCGTCCCACACGGCGGACGCAGCGGCCATTGCCCGCGAGCCACTTGGCAGCCAGTCGGGGTCGGACGACAGGGCTGGTTCGTCGCGGAGGTCGTCGATCGTGAGGCCCGACCAGAGCATTGACGTCCACGAGTCACGCAGGTCGTCGGAGAACGCCTTGTCGATGTCGCCCGCTCGCTTGCCCGCCAGGCCGGCGCTCGTACGGTCGAAGAACGGGACAGCGTCATACTGCGACCACTGCCACATCCGGTACGCCAGGTCGAGCAGCGACCGGGCCGACCTGAGGCACTCCTCGGCGGTCGAGCCGCGCATCGTGAGTTCGTCGGAGTAGGTCGCCTTCTTGGCACCGCTCGCCTCGGCCCGGGTGACGAGGACGGCCCGACACTCCTCCGAGGGGCGGGAGAGTTGTACCGCTGCGAGGCGTACCGCTGCGGCAAGGGCATGTGAAGGGCGGAAGCGGGCGTACCGCACGTCGATCACGCTCGTCACTCCGTCGTGCTCCGCGAGGCCGGTGATCGTCCCGGTGAGGCGGACACCGTCGGCGAGGACGAGGTCGAGAGGCTGGTCCGACGCTCCACGCAAGGGGACGTCGTACCCGGCCACGACCTCGTTCATCTGCGCGACATCGGCGGTCACGGCGTCGAGCGCCGATGCCCCGAGCGCACGAGGGGGCATCGTGCCGTCGAGCATCTTTGCCTCGACCCAGTCGACGTCCATCTTCGCTGCGGCCAGCAGTTCGAGGTACTCGCGACCCAGTGCGGCGGCGCCGAGCGGACCGAGCGAGATCGGGAGGAGATCATCGAGAGGATCGTCCTCACCGGGGAGCCGCACGTCGAGTCGGTTCGAGAGATACAGGCGGGCCGGCCGTGCAAGTGCATCGACCAACGCCTCGATGTCGATCGAGACGATCTCGCCATCAGCCGGCGCAGCAAGCGGCTCGAGGAGCCACGGCGACGCGAGTTCGCCGAGTGCCTCGGCCCGAGCCCGCTGGCGGCGCACCTCGGCGGCCTTCCGGTTGAGCTCGTCGAAGGTGAAGGGCGAGTCGGCGAGCGCCGCCATGAGCCGTGAGCCGTCAGTCCGCGGGACACCGAGCGCCGACTCGTGGAAGCCGTGGCGCGGATGGCGCACTACGACACGATCACCCTCGTCGACGGTGTCGCGGACGACGTCGAGCAACTCGGCGAGCGCCACCGTGAAGGGGACCTCCTTGTTGGTCGTGAGGTCGGCGCCCTGGCAGGTGATGATCAGGTTCTCGCCCGCAGCGAGCACGGCGTCGAGCAGCAGCTGGCGGCTCTCGTGTCGCGGGTGACGCTCACCCACCAAGGGGTGCACACCGAGCACGTCGTCGCCGTCGAACGCTCCCGCTCGGAGCGAGCCTTCGTCGAGACCGACGAGGCAGATCACACGAGCCGGGACACCGGCGAGAGGCACCAGAGACGACACGGTCACGCTTCCGCTCCGCAACGAGAGACGGCCCGGCGCCTCCGACAGCACGTCGGTGACGACATCACGGACATCGGCCAACCCGACCGGGACGGTGTTGCCGGCCGCACCCTCGGCGATCTCGTCGAGCGTGCGATGCAGGTCGGCGAGGAGGAACCGGTCGTC
>JBEBDM010000315.1:0-2811 GCA_041156905.1 Actinomycetota bacterium
CAGAAGGCGTCGAGCCGACCCGACGCCACCACGGCCTCGGCCACCTCGCGCGGACTGCGGCCGACCCGCTTGGCGAGGGCGAGTGCACCGTTCACCTGCGCGTCGGCCCGGTCGCTCGGTCGCACGACCGGGTCGCACTCGGCGGCGGGCAGGCCCGTCGCCTCGGCGAGTGCGAGACGGACGGGTTCGGCGATGGTGAGCAACGGATCCGACATGAGGAGGTGATCGTACCGATGTACGACGCGCGCCTCCCGCTCCATTCACACACCGTCCAGCTCGCACACCGTCCGGTCTCGCGGCGCAGGACCGGGACGCCGGATTCTCGGGAGGGCCAGTATCGTGCCGGTGTCCTTCGGGACAGTGGCCCCCGTAGCTCAGGGGATAGAGCATCGGTTTCCGGAACCGTGTGCGGGAGTTCGAATCTCTCCGGGGGCGCCACCGACAGCAGCAGCGACCGGGAACCTCCCGGCGCCGCCGCTCGTCGCAAGGTCATGCGCACTGCTGCCGTCGCCCTCGCACTGGCCCTCCCGCTGGCCGGCATCCTCCCGGCCTGCGGCGACACCTCCACCGCTCCCGCCGCCAGTACGACGTCGGCCGCGGTTCCCCCGACGACCATCGAGGTTCCCCTCCTGCCCGGGGAACGGGTCGAGGTGGTCCGTTGGCAGGAGACCGGTGGCTGCATGGTGCTCGGTCCGAACTGCCCGACGTGGATCGTCTACTCCGACGGCTCGGTCGAGGTCATCCGCACGATGACCTCGCCGGCGACCGACAACAGCGTCCAGGCGACCGGGCTGGTCGCCGTCCCCCTCGTCGCGGCCGTCGTGCGGGAGGCACGCGCCACCGACGAGACCACACTCGCCGCCGAACTCGGTCCGGGCTCGTGCCAGTCGTGCGTGGACGGCGCCGACATCGTCGTCACCATCCGCGACGGCGCCCGCTCCACGACGCTCGACAGCCTCGAGGTCTCCTTCGATGCAGGACACCCTCTCGTCGATGCCCTCGCCGAACTGATGTCGGTGGTTCGCTCCGTCGAACTCCCGATCGTCAGCACGCCCTGACCAGAGGGGTCACCCGCCCCGGCGAGAGCACCGCATGGCAGGCTGTGCCGGTGAGCGCCCTCGACCACCTGCCGCTCCGACGGCACATCGCTTCCGCGGGGCGCGGATGGTGGCGGGCCGACCTCACCGCCGGATTGGTCCTCGTCGGCCTCCTGGCGCCGGCCGGGATGGCCTACGCCGTGGCATCGGGGCTGCCTGCCGAGCTGGGCATCTACTCGTCGATCATCCCGCTGATCGCCTACGCACTCGTCGGGCCGTCGCGGATCATGGTGCTCGGGCCGGATTCCTCGCTGACCCCTCTCGTCCTCGCCGCCACACTCCCGTTCGCCGTGACCGACCCGTCACGCGCGGTCGCGATCGCCGGGATGCTGGCCGTCATGGCCGGGGCGTTGTGCATGGTGGCTGCGGCGGCCCGACTCGGGTTCCTCGCCGAACTCCTGTCGTCGCCCGTCCGCCTCGGGTACCTCCACGGCATCGCCCTCACGATCGGCATCGGGCAACTCGCGACAGTGCTCGGGACGTCGGCGTCCGGCGAGTCGCTGGGGACACAGGTCAGGTCGTTCGTCGACGGCCTCTCCGACACCGGGGTCGATTCGACCACCCTGGCGCTCGGCGCCGCGGCCCTCGCGATCATCCTCGTCCTGCGGGCCTTCGCTCCCGCCGTGCCCGCCGCGCTCGTCGCCGTGGTGACGGGGATCGCCGCGACGATGCTCCTCGACCTGGGCACGGGTGCGGGGGCGATCCCACTCGTCGGCGACCTGCCGCGCGGACTCCCGCTCCCCTCGTGGCCCTCGCTGGGGGCCGACGAGATCCGCAACCTGGTCGGGGCTGCCGTCGGCATCGCGTTCGTCGCCTTCGCCGACACCAGCGTCCTGTCACGCACCCTTGCCGTCCGTCGCCACGAGCCGGTCGACGAGAACCACGAACTCCTCGCCCTCGGTGTGGGCAACCTCGCCGCCGGCCTGTTCGGCGGCATGCCCGTCAGTTCGAGCGCCTCACGGACACCCGTCGCCGAATCCGCCGGGGCGCGCACGCCTTTCACCGGCATCGTCGCCGCCGGAGTGCTCGCCGCTCTCGCCATCGGCGCACCCACCACCTTCCGGTACCTCCCGAAGGCCACCCTCGCCGCCGTGGTCCTCGGGGCCGTCGTCACCCTCGTCGACCTCCCCGCGCTCGTCCGTCTGCTGCGCTTCCGGCGGAGCGAGTTCGTACTCGCCATGTCGGCGACCGTGCTCGTGGCCGTGCTCGGACCCGTCAGCGGGGCGATCGCCGCCGTGGCGCTCTCGGTGCTCAACTTCCTCCGCCGCGTCTGGCGGCCGCACACGGCCGAGCTCGTCCGAGTCGACGGCCTCAAGGGCTACCACGACCGTGGGCGCCATCCGGCGGGCCGTGTCGTCCCAGGGCTGTTGCTCTACCGGTTCGATGCGCCGCTGATGTTCGCCAACGCGCGCGTCTTCGCCGACGACCTCAACCGTCATCTCGACGCACGGGCCCGGTCGGGCGACCCCGTCGGCACGGTCATCGTCACGGCCGAGCCGATCACCGACGTCGACTCCACGGCGGCGGAGATGCTCGAGCACCTGATGGCTGACCTCACCGAACGCGGGATCGACCTCCGCTTCGCCGAGCTCAAGGGCAGCGTCCACGAGCAGGTCGACCGCTACTCGCTGCTCCACGGGGCGATGCCCGACCACACTGCCCGGACCACGGGCGAGGCGGTCAAGGCCTACCTGCGCGAGTCCGGCGTGCCGTG
>JBEBDM010000316.1:0-8789 GCA_041156905.1 Actinomycetota bacterium
CGTCGAACCGCGGGTGCTTCTGCTCGACGAGCCCCTCAGCGCCCTCGACGCCAAGGTGCGTTCATCGCTGCGCGACGAGATCCGCAGGATCCAGCGCGAAGTGGGGATCACCACCTTGTTCGTCACCCACGACCAGGACGAGGCCCTCGCCATCAGTGACCGTGTGTGTGTGATGTCGCAGGGCCGGGTCGAACAACTCGGCACTCCGATGGAGGTCTACCGGGCTCCGGCGACCCCGTTCGTGGCTCGTTTCGTGGGCACGATGAACGAGCTGCCCGGACTGGTGTCGGGCCGGGAGACCGTCTCGCTGGGCGGTGTCGAGATCCACGCGCCGCGCTGCAGCGGCGAGTCGGCGGGCACGGCGGGTCGACTGCTGGTGAGGCCCGAGGATCTCTCGATCGGTGAGTCGGGTCTGCGCGGCACCGTCGTCTCGCTGGCCTTCCACGGAGCGACGTCGGCGATCGGTGTCGACGTTCAACGTCTCGGCCAGCGACTCACGGTGGTGGCATCGTCGTCGACCGTGGACGACCTCCGGATCGGAGCGGAGGCGACTGTCGCCGTCGATGCCTCGCGGGCGATCTGGGAAGCGACCTGACCGCGACCCGCTGCCGGGTCAGGCGTCGGCGGGAAGACCGCCACCCGGACGGAACACCGGGTCGTTCTCCGAGTCACCCTGCTCCTTGGCCTTCGCGGCGCGGGCAGCGACCTGCTGCATCGTGGTGGCCATGGCCGCCGCCGCATTGGGGTCGGACATGATCTTGCTCATCACGGCTGCCGAGGCGCCGGCCATCAACTCCGACTTGCGGGCCTCGACGTACTCGGCCGACGCGATCTGCGGGCGGATCGTGCCGTTCACCGCCGGGACGACGTAGCGGGCCACGAGGTCCCACGAGCGCTTGGTGTTCTCGACGTTGGCCCAGTCGTGGGCGAAACCGAGCACGACACCGAAGCCACCGGTGACCTCCTGGAGGTTCATGACCGCCTCGATGAGGTCGTCGGGCGTGCCGACCACGGCCGCCCCGCCACCTTCGGCCCCTCCCTGGGCCACCTGCGCGAAGAGTTCCTCGGGGTCGTCGACCCACTGCGCACCGGGCCGGCCGAGCACCCGGACGTTGTACTCGTTGTGCCACTTCTGCAGGCCGAGCATCGCCTCGTCCTTGGCCTTGCCGCGCGTCTCGGCGATGTGCCAGCTCATCAGCACGCGCCAGTCGCGGCGGTCGACGGTCTGGCCGTGCTCGGCCGCCGCCGTCTCGGCGAACTTCCACTGGGTGGGGAGGGCCTGGATGCCCTCCGAGCTGGTGCTGGCGATGCTCAGCGCACCGATGCCGTACTTGCCGGCGAGGGTCATGCCCGAGGGAGAGATGCTGCTCGCACAGGTCATCGACATGTCGTCCTGCACCGGCAGGATCTGCAGCGCCGCGTCGTTCAGCGTGAACCAGTCGCTCTCGTACGAGAAGCGCTCACCGCGCAGTAGGCGGATGATGACGCCGAGCGCCTCGTCCTGCTTGTCGCGCTGGGTCATCGGGTCGATCCCGAGCATCTTGGCGTCGCTCGGGAGCGCACCCGGGCCGCTGCCGAACATCGCCCGGCCCTGGCTCATGTGGTCGAGCTGCACGATGCGCTGCGCCACATTGAACGGGTGGTGGTAGGGGAGCGAGATCACGCCGGTACCGAGCTTGATGCGGTGCGTGACCATCGCTGCGGCGGCGAGGAACATCTCGGGGTTGGCGATCATCTCCCAGCCGGTCGAGTGGTGCTCGCCGCACCAGAACTCGTCGAACCCGAGCTGGTCGAGGTGCGTCGCCATCTCGAGGTCACGGCGGAACTGGTGGGTGGGGCTCTCACCGATCGGGTGGTGGGGAGCGAGGAAGGTGCCGAAGCGGATGCGCGCCATGGCGGAACTGTAGAGATCGCCGCCCACCGTGTCGGAGTCGAGCGTTCCCGGTGCCGGAGTCACGTTCTGCTGGTGCGGGTATCGTGAGGCCGTCCACGGGGACGTAGCTCAGTTGGCTAGAGCACCTGCTTTGCATGCAGGGGGTCGAGGGTTCGAGTCCCTTCGTCTCCACCGAGGGAGTGACCGCACGCCGGGTGTCAGGCGGGCGGGGGGCTGACGGCGGCCATCGCGATGGCGAGGGCGTGACCGAGGTTCAGTGAGTCGACACCGTTGTGCATCGGGATGCGCACGTCGTAGTGCGTGTTGGCGCGAGCAGCGGCGGTGAGCCCGGGGCCCTCCGCGCCGGCCACGAGGGCGACCTTGTCGGGCATGCCCATCGTGAACAGGCTCTCGGCGTCGGGGTCGGGGGTGAGGCCCCAGATCTCGAAACCCCACTTGGCGAGCAGCTCGAGGTTGTCGGGCCACTTGCTCGCCCGGGCGATCGGCATGTGCAGGATCTCGCCCATGCTCACGCGCACGGCGCGGCGGGCGAACGGGTCGGCACACGTGGGGTCGAGGATCATCGCGTCGACACCGAGGGCGCGGGCCGAGCGGGCCACGACCCCGATGTTCTCGAGGTCGTTCGAGCCCTCGAGCACCACGATCCGCTTCGAGCGGGCGAGCACGTCGGGCAGCGTCGGCAGGCTGCGTCGGGTGGCCGAGGCGAGCACGCCGCGATGCACGTCGTAGCCGGCCACCTGCTGCAGGATCTCGTCGTCGGCGATGTACACCTGTGCGCGGCTGGCGGCCACGACCTGGGCCATCCGCTGCCACCCCTTCGGGCTGAAGAGGAACGACCGCACCCGGAACCGCGACGCCAGCAACCGCTCGACCACGAGGGGCGTCTCGGCGATGAGGAACTCGTCGCTCTCCTTGCGGTCCTTGAGACCCATGTAGTCGCTGACTCGTTCGTCGTCGGGCGACTCGATCGTGATGGGCGCCTTCAGCACGACGGGAACTCTACGGCTGGCCACTCGCTCGCCGTCACGACGACAACATCCCGAGACCCTTGCGAACACGTGTTCGACGCGCCAGACTGACCGGGTGACCTCGACCGATCTCGACCTGCGTGCCGTCTCATGGCAGCCCGACCTCTTCGGGATGGGTGCGCCGGAGGTCGACGCCACCTTCGCCGGGGTGCAGCGCACGATGCTCGACGACGAGAGCTGGATCGACCACCAGCCCGGCTGGCTGAGCGGGGCTGACGAGATGTTCCACGACCTCCTCCACTCGGCGCCGTGGCGTCAGCGCGAGGTCGTGATGTACGACCGCCTCGTCGCCGAACCCCGCCTCACGGCGTGGTGGAGTACGGCGATGGCGCCCGAACCGCCTCATTCGGCCCTCGGCTCGGCTCTCGAGGCCCTGTCGATGCGGTACTCGCGGCCGTTCGACTCGATCGGCTTCAACCTCTACCGCGACGGCCGCGACTCGGTGGCGTGGCACGCCGACCGCGAGCGCTTCCACCTCGAGAACCCGGTGGTGGCGGTCGTGAGCATGGGCGCGACCCGCTCGTTCCAGGTGAGGCCGAAGGGCGGAGGCCCGTCGACGTCGTTCCAGGTCGCAGCCGGCGACCTGCTCGTGATGGGCGGAGCGTGCCAGCACCAGTGGGAGCACTGCGTGCCCAAGAGTGCGTCCGTGCGCGGTCCGCGCCTGAGCATCCAGTTCCGGCACCATCTCGGCGACTGGGAGCCGCCCGAGTCGGCGACGTACAACTCCGGCGGCGCGGCGCCCGGGGCGCGATACTCGGAGACGTGACACACCCGACCGAGCGTTACTCCTTCCTGCCCGGGGCTCCCGAGTACCCGTACATCGTCGCCGCCGAGGGCATCCACCTGATCACCGACGACGGCCGCCGGATCATCGACGGTGCCGCGGGTGCCGTGGTCGGCAACATCGGATGGGGTCGTACGGAGGTCGCCGAGGCGGCGGCCAAGGCGATGGTCAACGGGTACACCGTGCCGCTGTGGGCGACCCCTACTCGTCTCGCCCTGCGCGAGGAGATGGTCGAGCACTGGCTGCCCGAGGGCATGAACCACGTCTTCTTCACCAGTGGCGGAAGCGAGAGCACCGACTCCGCGCTCCGACTCGCCCGCGCCTACCAGGTGGCCAAGGGACGCACCGACCGCTGGAAGGTCATCGGCCGTCATCCGAGCTACCACGGCATGACCACGGGCACGATGGCCGTCGCCAGCCACGATGGTCGACAGAAGGGCTACGAGCCCCTGCTCCTGCCGTTCCCGAAGGTGCCGTGGGACGACCCAGAGATGGTGCTCAAGGTGATCGAGCAGGAAGACCCGGCCACGATCGCTGGCTTCATCGCCGAGCCGATCACCGGAGCGGCGGGCGCCTGCCTCACCGCGAGCGACGAGTACTGGCAGACGGTCAACGACATCTGCAAGGAACACGACATCCTCATCATCTCCGACGAGGTGATGACGGGCTACGGCCGTACCGGACTCACGTGGGGTCACCAGCACTTCCCGATCGAGCCCGACGTCATCGTCGGCGGCAAGGGACTCGGCGGTGGCTACGTGCCGCTAGGAGCGGTGGCGGCTCGCGACGAGATCGCCGAGGTCCTGCGCGGCAGTGGCTTCATGTACTTCACCTTCACCGGCAACGACGGTGCGTGCGCGGCGGGCCTCGAGGTGCTGCAGATCCTGCGTCGCGAGAACCTCGTCGAGCGCGCCGCCACGGTGGGTGCGTCACTCGGTCAGAAGTTGCACGCCACCTTCGACGGGCACCCTGCGGTGCTCGAGGTGCGTGGGCGCGGCATGTTCTACGGCATCGAGATCACGTGCAGTCGCGACGCCGTGATCATGGCGGCCATCGAGCGCGACCTCTGGGTGTACCCGGCCGGGTCGGGACCGGTGAAGGACGCCGTCATCGTGGCCCCGCCCTTCGTGGCCACCGACGCCGAGATCGACGAGATCGTGAGCCGCCTCGCCTCGGCACTCGACGCCGCCGCTGCAGCCTGACCACGCCGCGCAGCACGGGTGACACGGTTCACCGCGAGTTCGCGGTCTGGCCACCGTGCCCGACCGGTGATCTCGGTACGGTGAACGCATGACCCTCACCCATCCTCTTCCGCCTGTGGGTGACGATCCGCGTCGACTCGTCCGACTCGACGCCGTGCACAACTTCCGCGACATGGGCGGATACCCGACCGCCGATGGCCGGTCGACTCGCTGGCGCACGTTGTTCCGCGCCGATGGTCTGTACCGACTCACCGACTCCGATCTCGATGTCGTCCGCGACCTCGGCCTCCGCACCGTGATCGACCTGCGGACGCCGCGCGAACTCGAGGAGCGCGGCACCTTCCCGCACCACCTCCACCCGGTCGACTTCCACCACGTGTCGGTGATCACCCGCACCTGGAACCATGACGAAGCCGCTCGCTACGACGATGCGGCCGACTTCCTCGAGTACGCGTACCTCAGCATGCTCGACGACGTGCCCGAGCAGTTCGGGCGGGCCTTCGAGCTCCTCGCCGCACCCGACGCGCTGCCAGCCGTCTTCCACTGCGCCGCGGGCAAGGACCGCACTGGTCTGCTGGCGATGATGGTGCTCGGCTCGATCGGCGTGCTCGACGACTACATCGTCGCCGACTACGCGATGACCGAGGAGGGGATGGAGCGGATGCGCGCGTGGGCGCGCCGCGAGTACCCCGAGATGTACGAGAACATGAACGCCTCGCCGAGCGTGTTCTCCGCTGCCGTGCCCGAGGCCATGCGTCGGATGCTCGGACACGTGCGTGAGCGCCACGGCAGCGTGGGCGGTCTCGTGACGGCACTCGGCGTCGACGAGAGCGTCATCGACCGCTTGGCCGTCTCGCTGCTCGAGGCCTGAGCAACGCCTCCACCAGTGGGCGGCGTGGCCCGACGTCACGGCGTACGCTCCGCTCATGCACGACCTCTCGCACGGAACCCTCTGCCTCCAGGGCGGCGGGCCCTTCTCCGCCAACGACGAACTCGACGCCGAGTTGCTGCGCGCCGCGTCGGCGTCGAACGTGGTCGTCCTGCCGACGGCCGATGCGTTCGAGAACCCCGAGCGTCAGGTGGCGGCGGCGATGAACTGGGCGGAACGACTCGGTGTCGACATCGAGGCCCTCATGGTCCTGCGTCGCGCCGAGGCGATGGAGACGGGTGCGGCGAGCGTCGTCACCGAGGCCCGGGCGGTGTGGATCGTGGGCGACCAACCCCTCCACCTGCGCTCGGTGCTCAAGGACACGCCCCTCTTCCAGGCGCTGCGCGACGTCCTGATGGCCGGGGGCGTCGTGACGGCGGTCGGCGGGAGTGCCGCCGCGCTCTGCGACCCGATGGTCGACCCGCGTGGCGGGGCCTTCACGTTGGGGCTCGGACTCGTTCCCGACCTCGCCGTCGTGACCGAGGCGGAGACGTGGTCACGCGAGCGTCTGCACCGCACCCGCGACCTCGCGAACTCCGCGTTCGCTGTGCTCCGCACGGGGACGGCCCTCGTCCACGACGCCGCAGGCTGGCGTCGCATCGGCGACGTGGAAGTCCACGGCGACCTTCCCTGATCTCACTGCAGGCGTGGATCCCACGCCCGAGGAGTGTCAGCTGGTGGGCGTTCCGGTGGTCTCGGTGGCAGCGGCCGTGGTCTCGGAGGTCTCGGCCTTGGTGAGGCCGACCACGTCGACGACGAAGGTGAGCGCCGAACCGGGCGTGATGACGTCGCCGGCCGACTGGTCGCCGTAGGCGAGGTCAGCGGGGATGTCGAGCTGGATCCGGGAGCCGAGCTTGGCGCCGAGCAGACCCTCGTCCCAGCCCTCGATGACGGCACCCGTGCCGAGCACGAAGGTGAACGCCTGGCCGGCGTCGTAGCTGCTGTCGAACTCGGTGCCGTCGGCCGAGAGGACGCCGACGTACTGCACGGCGATCTCGTCGCCCGCCGCAGCGCCCTCACCCGTGCCCTCGGTGAGGACCGTGACCGTCAGTTCGGTGGGCACCTCGGCCGGGATCTCGACCTCGGGCTTCTCCCCAGCAGGGAGCGTCGACATGGCGGGAGCGAGGGTGTCGATGGTGGTGGTCTCGGTCGTGGCGGCGTCATCGCTGCCGCCCAGCCACGAGAACAGGCCGACGATCACGACGATGGCGGCGATGAGGCTGCCGATCCGCAGGCCGACACGCTTCGACTTCTGCTTGCGCGCCTCCTGGGCGAGCTCCTGCAGACGGTGCTGACGGTTGGCCTTCTGACGTTCACGCTTGGCGGTTCCCACGAGTGGAGGAGGTTACCGGAACACGACGGTCCACGAGTCGGCGGACCTGTGTGCCGGACCGCGCGTTCGTGTCACGAGATCCTCAAGTTGGTGACGCTGCGCGCCGATGGAACAGGTGGAGCCCCGCTCCGCCGTCCACCGTCCGACCAGCGAATGAGGAAGTCATGCGGTCCCCGCTCGAGCGCCACCGTCAACACCGGCAGGCCCGTGGACTCGTCGCGCTCGGACTCGTCGCCTCGGTGGCCTATCTCGCTGCTCGTGCGGCGATGACCCTCTCGGGCGTTCCCGTGGTGCTCTCGGCTCCGGCTCTCGCCATCGAGGTTGCCGGAGCATTCGCTGCAGGCCTTCTCGCCTGGGCCCTGTGGCCGGCCCCCGGCTCGTCGAGCACCGACCTCGACGTGCCCGCCAGCCGCTTCGACCGCGAGGTCCCGCCGGCCGACGTCGTCGTGTCGGTCGAGTCCCAGTCGGCGAACCAGGTCCGGGCGACGCTCGCCGCCGTGCGCTCCGTGGCGGGTGCCGGCACGGTGGTCCTCGCCGATGCGTCCGCCGACGGTGAGCACGTGGCCCTCGCCGAGGAGATGGGCGTCGGCTATGTCCGTGATGCCGTGCGTGGCGGAGCCGCCCCGCTGGCCGCCCTCGAGTCGTCGACCACCCCCTACGTCCTGTTCCTCGAAGCCGGTGACATCCCGTCGAGCGACATCCTCGAGCGCCTTTCGGGGAGCACCGCCCCCGACGTCGCGATCGTGCAGGGCCTCGGAGTCGACGGCGACGCCGCCGACATCGCCGCTCACGCCACCGTCCCCGACCTCGCCTTCGAGCGGTCGTCGCTCAACCCGGCGCTCGGTCGCCGGGGCCTCGCCTTCTGGCTCGGCTCCGGGTCGCTCGTCCGTGTGTCGGCGCTCCGCGGATCGGCCCCGGCCGAGGCGTCGTCGCCGCTCGAGGCCCGCTGGATCGCCAGCGCCGCGCTCCACGCTGCCGGATGGCGCATCACCGCTCCCGATGAACTGGCCGTGGTGGCCCACCGCCGTCTGACCCCCGATGGTGCCGTGCACCGCGATCGCCGCGACCGCGCCCTCGGTGGCCTCCGCCTCCTGCTCGGCTCGCTGCGCACCCCGGCCCCTCGTCGTCTGGCCCGTGCGGCTGCCTGTGCGGCGTGGGCAGTGCGCCCCGTCTCGGGCATCCGCAAGGCGGCCCTGATCGTGGTGGTGGCCGCGTCGCTGCTGCTCGGTGTCGCCCCGCTGCGGCTCGACTCGCCGGCCCTCGCGGTGCTCTGGCTCCCCGCCGCCCTGTACACCGCTCTCGGTCTGTCGATGCTCTCCGACAACCAGCTCCGCCTGGGTGATCGCACCCGCTACGCCCTCCACTCGATGGGTCCGGCGCTGGGAGCCCTGCTCCGTCGCCGTCCGTCTGCCCTCGCCGCCACCCAGCACGGTGCGACCCTCGTCGGAGCCACCGTCGTGCTCGGCTGCGGCCTGGTGACCCGTGCCCTCGTCGAGCGGCTCGCCGGTCCCGAGGTGGCGCTGACGGCGCTGCGCACGATGCCCCACGCCGAACTCGTCCTCATGGTGACCCTCGCGGTGACCCTCATGGCCGGTGCCGTCGAGGTGTTCCGCGGCGTGA
>JBEBDM010000317.1:0-3496 GCA_041156905.1 Actinomycetota bacterium
CTGCTGTGCAGATCAGGATGCTCGACGTCGTGCGTCGTGTCGCGTCAGCAGGTCCGTCCGCCGACATCGTGGCCGAACTCAGGGCGCAGGCCGACGCTGTGGTCGAGTCCCTCGACTTCGCTCCCATCGCCGCCCGCGACCGTGCCGACGTGATGGCCGCCCACCAGCGTGCGCTCGGCGCGATGGCCACCGCCTGACCCCCTCCACCCCACCGATCTCGGCGCGTTCCGTTCCGGAAATCGGAACCATACGTACCGAGAAATCGGGGATGGCCAGGTCGCGTCAGATCTCGGTACGTATGGTCTCGGAATCCGGGACGATCTGCGCCGAGATCGGAGGGGTTGGGGTCAGGAGCGGGGGACCTTGCTCCAGGGGAGGTCCTTGTCGACGCGGGGCTCGCCGGGGAGGCCGAGGACCTGCTCGCCGAGGATGTTGCGCATGATCTCGCTCGTGCCGCCCTCGATCGAGTTGGCGCGAGCACGGAGGAACGAGTGGCGGATGCCGTGGTCCATGCCGTCGACCGAGAGCTGCTCGGGGCGACGGAAGGTGAAGTCGTAGTCGACCATCGCCTGTGCGCCGAGGAGGTCGATGCAGAACTCCGTGCAGATCTTGTTGAAGTTCGAGAGTGCGAGCTTGGCGATCGAGCCCTCAGGACCAGGGTTGCCCGCCTTGGCGTTCTGGCCGGCTCGGACGTTGGTGAGGCGGAAGGCCTCGCTCATCGCGTAGAGCTGCATGAGACGCTCACGGCGAGCACCGGTGCGCTCACTCTCCTCGAGGTCGGCCCAGATCCGCAGTGCCTCGGCGATCGGTCCGGTGCGACGGCTGCCGCTGTTGCCCGAGCCGATGGCGGTGCGCTCGTTCATCAGCGTGGTGAGCGCCGCGCGCCAGCCCTCGCCCACGGCGCCGATCCGGCAGTCGTCGGGCACGCGTGCGTCGGTCATGTAGACCTCGTTGAACTCGGCCTCGCCGGTGATCTGGCGCAGCGGCCGGACCTCGACGCCAGGGGCGTGCATGTCGAGGGCGAAGTAGGTCATGCCCTTGTGCTTGGGAGCCTCGGGGTCGGTACGGGCCACGAGCATCCCCCAGTCGCCGAGGTGGGCGAGGGTGTTCCAGACCTTCTGGCCGTTGACGATCCACTCCTCACCGTCGCGCACCGCACGGGTGCCGAGGCCGGCGAAGTCGGAGCCCGAGCCCGGCTCGCTGAACAGCTGACACCACTTCTCCTCGCCGGTGAACATCGGACGAAGGAAGCGCTGCTTCTGCTCGTCGGAGCCGTGGGTCACGATGGTCGGCCCGGCGAGCGCCATGAAGAACGTGCTCGGGTCGGCGGCCTTCGCGCCGGCCTTGCGGCAGCGCTCGTCGACGAGACGGTTGAGCTCGGGCCGCACGCCGAGGCCGCCGAAGCCGGTGGGGAAGTGGACCCACGCGAGGCCCGCGTCGTAGCGGTGACCGCGGAACTCGGTATCACTCATCGAGGCCGGCGGATGCTCGGCGAGGAGGGTGTCGAGGGCGGAGGTGACGAGGTCGAGTTCGCGGTCGGACATGCGCGCAGTCTCGCCGTCGGACGGCACCTCGGGCAATGTGGAGCGCAACGACTACGGTCGGGAGCATGACGGGCACCGATGAACGGGCGGCGATGCGGGCCTTCCTGCAGCGCTGCGAGGTGAGGCTCAGCACGATGCACCGGGTGGCGACGGCCCTGCTCTCGGGTGCCGGGATCCTGGTCCTCCTGCCGGCTGTCGAACGTGATGCGGTGCTCCAGGTGCTCCGTTCGCTCCTCGCAGGGCCGGTGTCGTGGTCGAGGGGCATCCTTGCGTTGGCCGTCGCCCTGTCGATCATGCTCGCGATCACGGTCCTGTGGTTCCTCATCATCGAGCTGACCCGCTTCTACTTCCACGGGAACCACGTCGTCCGGCCCGACGGGGAGGTGTTCACGCCGCGCTTCACGCTGACGGGCGTGCGGATGTCCGACGACGAGTTCGACACGCAGACGGGCGCCGACTATGCGGCCCTGCACTCGTCGAGCGCGGCCGTGCGACTGCTCGTCCCGGGCAACGCTCGTGCCCGGGCCCGGATCGACCGTCAGCTCGGTGCCTATCCGGGTCTCGTCGACCCGGCCACCGGTGCCGACCCCGACGAGGCGCGGGCCCGCGCCCTGGTCGAGCTGGCGGCCGCCCGACAGCGCCCGCTCGTCGAGGAGGTCGTGAAGATCGAGTACGGCATCGTCCGACACATGCTCCGCCTCCAGGTGATCGTCCTGCGCTATGTGAAAGCGCTGCTGGTGATCGTCGTGACGTCGCTGGCGGCCTTCGCTGCGGCGGCAGCAGTGAACGGGCAGCAGGCGATCAGCGCGGCGGACGAGCGATGGATCGCAGGGGCGATGATGCTGTGGGCCCCGGTCGTGATGATCGTCGTCTCGTCGCCGGTGCGCTGGATCGAGTCGCTGCTGCGGAGTGAGGGAGCCGCTCACGCTGGTGTGGGCCGTGACCCAGAACTCACCCGGTTGGAGGACGTGACGAGCAGGTTCGCCGTCGCGACATGGTTACTCGCTGCGGGGGCGATGGTGCTGCTCCTGGTCCACCACACGCTCTCCGAACAGGGTCGGGTCGCTGTCGCGGTAGCCGTGGCAGTGTCGTTGGTCCTGGTCGGGACAGCTGTCCGTCAACGGATGCGGGCGCACCGAGGGGAGTCCTGATGCGGCGTTCGATCGACGATCATCCGTTCTCCGACGACGAGATGCCCGAGGGTGTCGACGACGCGATGCAGATCGCGTGGGCCGTGGCGATCAGCGACGACTACGACGACGCCGAGCCGCGGGTGGTGCTGACGGTGGAGGAGGTGGGCCGGGCGGGAGCCGGGCTCGTCGGGCACTTCACCCCGGAGATGGCCCGGCGACTGCGCGGTGCCCTCCACGACGCCCTGAAGGAGATCGGCGAGGCCCCGGGACCCTGACCCGGCGTTGCTCCCGGGACTGAATCCCCATAAAGTTGACGGGAATAGTCGGGAATCCTCTCCCGGCCGAGCCGTACCCAGGAGCCACCCGTGGGCATCACCCCCGTCATCCCGCCGACCCGCAGCCTTCTCGAGGAGCAGCGGCGCGATATCGAGCGCTTTGAGCAGGCGATCGCCCAGTACCTCGCCGGGGAGATCAGCGAGGACGTGTTCCGCGTGATGCGCCTCAACAACGGCGTCTACGGCCAGCGTCAGGGCGGGACGAACCAGATGATCCGCATCAAGCTGCCGGCCGGGACGATCACGCCCGACCAGCTCGACATGATGGCCCGGATCGGCGACGAGTTCTCCCGCGGGTGGGGCCACATCACCACCCGCCAGAACATCCAGTTCCACTTCGTGCCGTTGGCCCGAGTGCCCGAGCTGATGCGGGAGCTCGGCGCCGTGGGCCTCACCACCCGCGAAGCCTGCGGCGACGCCGTCCGCAACGTGATGGGCTGCCACCTCGCCGGCGCCTGCCCCCAAGAGCACCTCGACATCACCC
>JBEBDM010000318.1:0-10170 GCA_041156905.1 Actinomycetota bacterium
TGCCGTCTGCCATTCGTGGCCACATGCTGAGGTCCACCAGACCTTCATGTTTGATCCTGCCGACACGTCAGCCGGAGCTAGCGCACCGTTGCGGGACGCGTGCCATTCAGTTGCAAGCAGCGGGTGCGTGTCGACGAGCGACCGCCCGGGTCGGGGTGTTGATGGCCTCATATGAGTTCTTCTGTCTCAAAAATCTACGACGCCACGGTGGGCCACAAGTACCTGGGTCGTGGGTTCGATCCCCACCCGCCCCACGAACGCTCGGGTTCGGCACGAACGATCCGCGACTGGGAGACTGACGTCCTCGAAGGGGGAGCGATGCACCACGACCTGATCATCCGAGGCGGAACCGTTCACGACGGCACCGGAGCGCCCGGGCGGCGCGCCGATGTCGCCGTCGACGGACAGCGGATCACCGCGGTGGGCTCACTGGCCGATCACACGGCCGAGCGCGAGATCGATGCGACCGGCATGGTCGTGACCCCGGGCTTCGTCGACCTCCACACCCACCTCGACGCGCAGGTCGGCTGGGACCCGTACATGACGAGCAGTTCGTGGCACGGCGTGACCACTGTCCTGATGGGCAACTGTGGAGTCACCTTCGCACCGGTCGTCGAGCAGGACCGGACCTTCCTCGCCGAGATGATGGAGAGCGTCGAGGACGTCCCGCGGTCGGCGATCCTCGACGGTCTCCCGTGGGACTGGAACACGTACGGCGAGTACCTCGACTCGGTCGAGCGCATGCGACCGGCCCTGAACATCGTCGGTCTCGTGGGCCATTGCGCCATCCGCTATCAGGTGATGGGCGAGCGGGCGATGACAGACGAGATGCCGACGGTCGACGAACTCGGCCGGATCCGTGACATCGCCGAGGAGTCGGTGGCCGGGGGCGCCGTGGGCTTCAGCACCTCGCGCATCCTCCTGCACACGATCCCCGACGGCCGTCTGGTGCCGGGAACCCTCGCACCGACCGCCGAGTACCAGGCGGTGGCCGAGGGCATGAACCGTGCTGGCGGCGGGATCTTCCAGGCCGTGAACGACTTCGCCACGAAGGCGTCGCACGAGTTCGACCTCCTGCGCACGATGGCCGCCGAGTGCGGCGACGTTCTGTTCAGCGGTGGCGTCGGCGACGACCCGAGCGGCAAGGGCGTCGACAACTTCGCTGGCTTCCTCGCCGACACCCGTCAGCGATACGGAACCATCAGCTCGGCAGCGATGACCCGTCCGAGCGGCACGCTCATGGGGCTGCTCCAGGTCCCGCCGGTGAAGGGCAAGAACTGGGCGGCGCTGATGCGGCGCCCGACGGTGGAGGAGCGGCTCGCCGGTCTGCGCGATCCCGAGACCCGTGCTGCGCTGGTCGCCGAGGGGTATGCGAAGGGTCTGTGGCACGACCCGCGGCAGGTCTTCCCGCTCGGCACCGACGTGCTGCCCGACTACAACCTCGATCGCCCGATGTCGGTGGCCGAGCACGCCGCAGCGGCCGGGGTGCACGTCGTCGACTGGGTGATCGATCGGCTGATCGCCAGCGAGGGTCGCGAACTGTTCAACGTCTGGTTCTTCAACCGCAACGTCGACGCACTGGGCCGCTTCCTGCAGATCGACGACGTCTGCCCGGGCCTGGGTGACGCCGGTGCGCACGCCGGCCAGATCTGCGACGCCGACGCGCCGACCCACTACCTCGCCTACTGGTACCGCCAGCGGCGGGCAGTGACCCTCGAGACGGCGATCCACCAGCTGACCCAGAAGCCAGCCAAGGTGCTCGGCCTCGTCGACCGTGGCACCCTCACCGAGGGGTCGTTCGCCGACCTCAACGTGTTCGACCCCGAGACCGTGTCGCCGGCCTATCCCGAGTACCGGAACGACTTCCCGCACGGCGCCGGGCGTCTGCTGGTCCGTTCGTACGGCTATGCGGCCACCATCGTGAACGGAGCCGTGGTGACCGAGCAGGGTGCCCACACGGGGGCTCGGCCCGGACAGGTCCTGCGTCAGTTCAGCCGGGCGTAGACCATGACGTATCCTCGTCAGTGATGGGACACGAGGAAGCCGACCAGAGGAACGCGGGCGAGATCGCGTCGCCTGTCCAACGCGTTCTCGACACTCCTGCGCCCGAGACCGTCTGGGCGGCCATCCACCGCAGCGCTGCCCGAGTGGCGCCCCGGACCATCGCCACCTCACCGATCGGGGCGCTGTTCATCGTCGTCGCAGTGTGGGGCAAGGTTCCCACCATCCACATCGTCGAGTGGCTCGTGATGTTCGTCCTCGGATTCGGTCTGCACATGGGGCTCGCCCTGGTCAACCTGCGCCGCGTGAACCGCTCCACCGGGGTCGTTCCGTACGCGTCGACGGTCGTCAGCCGTGTCCTCGTCGGTCTCGTCTGGGGGCTCGCTGCGCCGATCCTCACCCACGACGGGAGTGACGTCGAGTCGCGACTCATCGTGATGATGATCCTCGCCGTGGTCGGCGTGTCGGGCGGCATCGTGATCGGCAGCGGGACCGCTGCGGTGGCTCAGTTCATCGTGGCACTGTGTCTTCCGCTCCTCGTGATGTACTCCGTCGACGGCGGCGAACTGACCTGGCTCGTGGTGCCCGGCTCCGTGGTCGTCGTCGGGATCACCGTGTTCTACGGCTGGCTCTGGAACAAGTCGGTCTACGGGGCGACCGAGGCACGTCTGCAGGCCGACATGCTCGCCGAGCGCCTCGAGGAGCAGTACCGCATCAGCGAGGATGCTGTCCGTCGGTTCCGAGACCTCAACGTGGCGATCACCGACATGGCCCGACGCGACGAGCTCACGGGCCTGCTCAACCGACGAGGCCTGTTCGAGGTGCTGCGGAAGGTGGACGAGACGTCTTCCGTCTGGTTCGTGGCGCTTCTCGACCTCGACCACTTCAAGCACGTCAACGACAACCACGGCCACGCCGAGGGTGACCGCGTCCTGCGACACCTCGCGGTGATCGTCAGCGAGGCCCTCCCCGACGGGGCCGTGTTCGGGCGGCTCGGTGGCGAGGAGTTCGCGCTGGTCCTGCCGGGCGGCGACCTCGTCATGGCGATCGAGACCTGTGAGTCCGTCCGGGCAGCGGTTCGTGAGCGGCCGCTGGTCGGTCTGCCGACGATCACGGTCTCGATCGGTCTCGCCGACAATCTCGGGATCGTGGAGGACACGAGCGTCATCGATGCGGCCCTCTCCCGGGCCGATGCGGCGCTCTATCTCGCGAAGTCGGGCGGACGTGATCGAGTGCGTGTCGACGCCTCGACGACCCTGCGCGCCGCTCAGGCGTAACGAACGCCCTGACGGGTCAGTTCGGTCTGGATCCGCTCGGTCTTCACGCCACGCAGGTCGACGTCGTCGTGCAGGCTGAGAGCCGCAGCGATGCCCGCGCCCTGGCCGAGCACCGCACAGCAGGCCATGTTGCGAGTGGCCGCGTGCGAGACCCTGTCGCCACCCGACGAACGTCCGGCGACGAGTAGCCCGTCGACGTCGCAGGGGAGAAGGTTGCGGTACGGCATCGCGAAGTAACGGCCAGTCGTCGGCAGGACGAGGATCCCGTAGCCGTCGATGAACTCGGGGAAGATGCCGATGCTGTCGTCGAAGCGGGCCTGTTCGCGGACGTCGTGCTCGGTCATGTCGTACTCCGAAACGACCTTGCGTGTGTCGCGGATGCCGAGCGTCATCCCGAAGTTGCGCAGCCGGGCGTTCTCGCAGCCGGGCGTGAAGGCGCGTAGTGCGGTGAGGGCGTGCATCGCCTGACGCCGGCCCTCGATCTCTCCACGGGTGAGGTCGTCGGGGTCGGTGCCGTCGATGCCAGCGACGTGGACGAGGTTCATGTACGTCAGCTCTCCGGAGTCGTGCACGGCGCCCCACGTACCGGCGATCGTGGTGAGGTCGGAGGGGATGAGTCCGGCTTCGATGGCCGCACGGAACGGGCGGTGCAGGAAGGGCGAGAACATGTCGTCCTCCTTGCCCGATGTCTCGATGCTCCACTCCCCGTTGCCGGCCCAGTCGGCGTAGGTCTGAGGGTCGGCAGCGACACCGGCGAGGAAGGCCTTGCGGTCGACACCGGCGAGGTGGAACATGACCGAGACGGCCATCATCTCCTCGCGAGGGGTGAGTCGGGTGGGCGCACCGGCCCGATGGGCGACGTCGGCGTCGCCGGTGGCGTCGATCACACGACGGCCGAGGATGGCCTCGCGTCCGGCCTTCGACTCGGTGATCACGCCGATCACGCGCCGTCCGTCCATCACGGGAGCGACGACCGTGCGATGCAGCATCGGGTGGATGCCGGCCTCGGCGACCATGACGTCGGCGACGACCTTGAATCCCTCGGCGTCGATCTCGTGGCTCAACGACTGGCTCTCGGGGACTGCTGCGCCCATCTCGGCGGCGCGGGTCTCGAACTCGCGGCCGAGGCCATCGGCTTCCACCGTCTGCTCGTGCCGGTACCAGGCCATTCCCTCGACACCGACGGTGGTGATGTTCCCGCCGAAGCATCCGAAGCGTTCCACGATCGTGACGGCGACACCGGTGCGTGCAGCGGCGATGGCCGCAGCGAGACCCGCCGGCCCCGAACCGACGACGAGGACGTCGGTGGTGTGGACGACGTCGATCTCGCGGGCCGGCTCGAGGATCGTGCCGAGCGCGGCCCTGCCGGGGAGGTCGGTGCGACTCATCGGCGGGGATCGACCAGGGTGCGACCGCGGATCGCGCCGCGAAGGATGGCGTCGACGGCCGACTCGACTCCACTGAGGCCGATCTCCTCGGCGGGGAGGGTGTCGAGCCATGCAGGCCGGAGATCGGTGGCGATGCGGCCCCACATGGCGCGGCGTGCGGCGATCGGGCCCTGCACGCTGTCGATGCCGAGGAGGTTGACGCCGCGCAGGATGAACGGGTGGACCGACGTCGGAAGATCGGCACCGCCGGTGAGGCCACTCGCCGCGACCGATGAGCCGTAGCGGAGGGTACGACAGACCTGGGCGAGGGTCGCCCCTCCGACACAGTCGACGGCTCCTGCCCAGCGCTCCTTCTCCAACGGCCGCGGGGACTCGGGTGTGAGTTCCGCTCGATCGATCACGGCAGAGGCCCCGATGGAGAGCAGCCAGTCGGCTTCGGACGCCTTGCCCGTGCTGCCGACGACCTCGTACCCGCGGGCGGCGAGCATGCCGACGGCCATCGATCCGACCCCACCGGTGGCGCCGGTGACAAGGACGGGTCCGTCGCCGGGCCGCAGACCGTGACGTTCGAGCGCATCGACCGAGAGTGCGGCGGTGTAGCCCGCGGTGCCGACGAGCATCGCGGTCCGCATCGTCAGGCCGTCGGGAACCACCGTGCACCACGACGCAGAGACCCGGGCGAGTTCGGAGTAGCCACCGTGGTGGGCGACCCCGAGGTCGTACCCGTGGCAGATGACCTCGGTGCCCACGGGGAAGGCGGGATCGCTGCTCTCCTCGACGACACCGGCGAGGTCGACACCGGGGATGAGCGGGTCGAGGCGCGCGACCCTGCCCTTGGGTGAACTGGCGAGGCCGTCCTTGTAGTTGACACACGACCAGTGGACGCGCACGAGCAGGTCGCCCTCACCGAGGTCGACGACGGGGACATCAGCGATGCGGCGGGACCACTCGCCGTCGACGTTGCCGACGAGGAAGGCGCGGGTGTGTGTGTTGCTCATCATGTCTCCAATGTCAGGCAGCGAGGCCGAGGCGGGTGAGATGCGACTGCACCGTGTCGCGCCACTGCGCGACCGGTGTGTCGGCGGGTCGGAGGTGCTGGAGGATCCGACGGGCTGCGGCAGCACCGGACTTCACCCGTGAGTCGTGGGCCGACCAGATGGTGTCGTGACTGGTGAGGAGGTCGCACACCGCCTCGACCGGCTGCGGGAGCGCCTGCAGGACCGAGAGTTCGTAGACGCAGACGTTCCAGCCGACCCTGGTGTCGACGGCCCGTGCGGCGTCGCGCACGACGCGTCCCCACTGGTGCTCGACCTCGAGGACCTGCTGTGGGTCGTCGGCGAGCGAGATGACGTGGGCACTCTCCGCGAACACCATCCCGATCGTGCGGCCCCGGACCACCGGCCCGATGGCAGCGAGTTCGCCGGGCATCGCCGCGAAGATCTCGGGCGGTCGGAACTCGTCGCGATGATGACGCCGCAGGTCGATCCTGCTGGCCGAGCGGTCGCGGCGGGGGGAGTGCCCGAGATCGGAGGCGACCCAGACCCAGTGATCGACCGGGGAGGCCGCCTGTCGGGCGTACTCCAGCGCATCAGGACCGTGTGCGCCGGGTGCATCCTCGAGAACGAGCAGGGTGTGGCGTGGTGCGGGCCGCAGGACCGACTCAGTGAGCTCGACAGGATCGAGACCGAGGGCGAACGCGATCCCGCAGATCACGTCGACGGTGGGTGTGGGCGAGGAGGGGAGCGCACCGTCGTACGCCTTCTCGAGGGCCACGACGTAGGCCTGCGAGACGCCGGCTCGCTGGGCCAGTGATCGTGTCGACATCCCGAGGTGGGCCCTGCTCGTGCGGAGACGACGGGCAAGGGCGGACGCATCGAACTCCCACTGCGGAGTCGGTGTCGGACGTCGGACGGGGTCCACGGGCGATCACCTTAGTGATCGCGGAGCGTCGAGGGGAGTGTCAGTGCTGGGGATCGTCCCAGTCGCCGGTGCCGTACTGCTCGTCGAGCGCGGCGAGCAGGTCGTCGAAGTCCTCGCTCTCACCGCCGATGAGCCAGATCACGGTCTCGTCCTCGCCGGAGTCGTCGTCGCGCCACGGCAGCATCCCCAGCACCGGATAGCGGTCGACGCTGACATCGTCGGGGTTCTCGGGATCGACCGGGGCGACGAGCGCCAGTTCGACCTCGGCGTCGGGGTCCTGCTCGGAGAGGAAGTCAATGAGTTCACGGACGTTCATCGTCGGCCTCCGTCGTGATCGGTCGGTGGGTCATTCGTCGAGCCAGGCGTCGGCCCTGTCGAGGAGCCAGAGGCTGACCTCTCGGCACTTGTCGAGCGTGTCACAGAACGCCTTGTCGTTGGCGAGATACACGTCGGCGAGGTCGATCGGGATCCGCGCCACCATGCTGAGGCTGCGCTCGGGCGCGTCGGTGACGCTGGCGAACGAGTCGATCGCCGAGACCTCGACCGGCAGGCTCATCCCGCCGATGCCGGCGAGTTCGGTGGCCAGCACCAACAGGTCGGGCGGGTGGGGCAGCGGCGGCAGTGTCCAGGTGAACACGAGGGGGAAGGCGAAGCCCGTGGGCGGATCGTCCTCGGGATCGTCGAGCTTGAGGACCTCGTCCTCGAACCCGAGCAGCGCGCGAGGATCGACCTCGAGGGAGAGATGGAGGTCGATCGGGCCGGCGCAGGCCTCCTCGGGGTGGAGGTCGACCTCCCAGAGCTGGCGCAACGAGTAGGTCTCGACGAAGTGGCGCTCGTCGTGGACGTGGAAGCCGTGGTCGACGGCATGTCCCTTGAGATCGGCCACGAAGCCAGCGGTGTCGATGACGGCCACGCCGTGACACTACCGTCGCTCCCGTGCGTCCTGATCGCCTGCCGCTGCTCCACGAGGTCGCCGACGCCGTCGCTGCCGCCTTCGCCACCGTGACCGACTTCGGGCCGTCAGGTGTCCGTGAGGGGCAGTACACGCTCGACGTGATCGCCAACGACGCAGCGCTGCCGATCCTGCGGGGAGCCGGGCTCGGGGTCCTGAGCGAGGAGAGCGAGTTCGAGCAGGGGACGTCGGGCGAGGTCGTGGTGATCGACCCGATCGACGGGAGCACCAATGCGAGTCGCGGGCTCCCGTGGTATGCCACGGCACTGTGCGTCGTCGACGACGAGGGCATGGCGGCATCGCTCGTGGTCAACCAGGCGACCGGTGACCGTTTCTGGGCGACGCGGGGTGGCGGGGCGTTCCGTAACGGCCGTGCGATCCGGCCGAGCACGTGCCATGAGGTCGGGGAGTCGTTCGTGTGCCTCAACGGCCACCCGGCGTCACCCCTCGGTCAGCGCCAGAGCCGCACCTACGGTGCTGCTGCACTCGATCTGTGCATGGTGGCGTGCGGGGTCTTCGATGCCTACGTCGACTGCGACACCGAGGCGCACGGCGTGTGGGACTACCTCGCCAGCACGCTGATCTGCGGGGAGGCCGGGGCCTCCGTGGTCGACGCGATGGGCCGCGATCTCGTGGTCCTCGATCGCTCGGCGCGCCGGACGCCGGTGGCCGCCTCCACCCCCGCACTTCGCGAGGCACTGGTGGCCGCTCGGCTCGCTCCCGCGGCTCGCTAGCATCATCCTCCCGTTCGCGGGCGATTAGCTCAGTTGGTAGAGCACTGCCCTTACATGGCATTGGTCGGGGGTTCGAGTCCCTCATCGCCCACCATCTCGCGGCCGTCTCGTCGATCTGTCACGCAACCGTCTCGGATTGGGGTAGGGTGCGGGAAGCACGGCCACGTGGGCGGTGCCGAAAGTGAGTACCACCATGGCCACCGGAACCGTGAAGTTCTTCAACAACCAGAAGGGCTACGGCTTCATCTCCCGGGAGGGCGGACCTGATGTGTTCGTCCACTTCTCGAACATCGAGGGGAACGGGTTCAAGAGTCTCGAAGAGGGACAGCAGGTCGAGTTCGAAGTGGGCCAGGGCCGCAAGGGCGACGAAGCCCTCAAGGTCCGCCCCCTCTGATCGACTGATCCGTCACGCAGTGCCGCGGCTGATGCCGTGGCGCCACGTTTCAAGTGGAGTGAGGTCGCGCCTCCCTGCATAGGGCAGCGCGACCTCTTCTTCGCGCCCGGCCGCCGCATAGGCGGCCATCGTCGCGTCGAGGGCCTCACGACCGAACGCCGCGCTCATCATCGGGAGCCGCGAGGCGGCGAGATCGTCGATGAAGGCGCGTAGCTGGCCGACGTAGCCGAGTTGCTCGACCACCGGCAGGGTGCCGGTCGTCGTCGCGGGCAGCGCCACCGGCGTGCCGTTCCACTCCAGCGACACCGTCGGCTGGAGTTCGAGCCGCACCACACCCTCGGTCCCGGCGACCTGCACGTCCCAGACCCCGGCGTCTCCTCCCTGCCAGCTCGACACGAGATGGACGAGGGCCGCGTCGCCGTGGACGAAGGTGACCTCGGCGTGTTCGTCGCTCCCGTGGCCCTCTCCACCGCGGAGCGAGGCCCGCACGGCACTCGGACGGCCGAGGCCCGCCACGTTGGAGATCATCAGCGCGAGAGCGATTCCATGGATTCCGAGGTCGAACAGCGCACCTCCGCCCCACTCGTCGCTCGTGAAGTCACCCCATCCGGGAAGCCCCTGGAGCATCCGGATCTCGACGTGGGTGATCGTGCCGACCCGTTCGACGAGGGAGAGCATGCGCTGTACGGCGGGTGCGTAGGCGAGGTTCTCGGCGTACAGGAGCCGCTGGTCGTACTTGGCAGCGGCGGCGACCAGTGCATCGGCCTCGTCGAGGGTCCGGCACAACGGCTTCTCGACCACCACGGCGCACCCGGTTCCGAGGAGCCGGAGGACGTCGTCGTGATGTCGTTGCGGGGGAGTGCAGACGACGACGGTGTCGGCCGAACCGGGGAGGTCGTCGTACCCGACAGCGGTCGCGCCCAGACGGGAGGCCACCGACGTGGCACGTTCGGGCGTGCGCGATGCGACGGCGACCACCGGATGGCCGAGCGCCGAGGCGGCGGCCGCGTGGGCCATGCTGATCATCCCCGCACCGTGGAGCGCGAGTCGCACGGTCACTTCCCTGCGAGGGCAGCCACCACCGGGGCGAACGACTCGACGTCCTGCTGGCCGACGATCACGTAGGAGAAGCCCCACTTCTCGCGGCGCTCGAGGAGGCGCTCGATGAGCTCCTCTGGCGGCCCGATGAGGGCGAACGGGGTCTGGTCGACCATCGACGGCTCGACACCGATGGCCCCGGCGAGTCCGGCGCGGGCGGCTGCACCATCGGCGGTCACGTTGACCATGAAGGCCCGGACGTTCCACTCGATCGCGTCGAGTCGGCCACAGGCGGCGGCGGCCTCACGGGCGATCGCGATCTTCTCGTCGACTGCCTCGGCGGTCATCGTGGCGATGGCCTCCGGGCCCACCTTGCCGGCGTGCATCGTGGCGTTGATGCCGATGATGTCGGCCTGCTGGGCGGCGATGGTCAGGACGCGCTTGCCGCCACCACCGATGAGGATCG
>JBEBDM010000319.1:0-5670 GCA_041156905.1 Actinomycetota bacterium
CCTGGATCGACAACGGGCCCGGCTGGCTCGGGCTGCTGCTCGCATCGGCGGAGGAGGTGCTCGCGCTGCAGTGCGCGGCAACTCCGCTGAAGATCGGCATTGCCGGTCCGCACCCCGCGGGCCACGATGCCGCGATCGAGGTACGTGCCTTCTACCCGGCCGGCGACGCCACCTTCGAGGACCCGGTGACAGGAAGCCTCAACGCCTCGCTCGCCCAGTGGCTCACCGGGAACGGTCGGCTGACACTCCCCTACACCGCCACTCAGGGAGCTGCGGTCGGCCGCGCTGGACGGATCAGCCTCGACGGTGATGCAACAGGAACGATCTGGGTCGGTGGCGACGCCGTCACGTGCGTGGCCGGCACCGTCGAGGTCTGATCAGGGTCGGGCCCCCGCTGCTCGTTCAGCCCCGGTCGCTCAGCGCGGGTCGCGCCACATCAGCCAGATCGTGGGCCCGCCCTTGCGCACGGTGAGCGTCTCGCGCACGGTGAACCCGAAGCGCGAGTAGAAGGCGATGTTCGTCTCCTTGGAATTCTCCAGGTAGCAGCCCACACCCTCCGCATCAGCCCGCTCGATGACGGGCTCGATCACGGCGGCGCCGCACCCCTTGCCGCGGTGGGCCGGATCCGTGCCCACGAACTCGAGGTAGTAGTGCGGCTCGGAGGGGTGGGCCTTCTCGACCTGCTCGAGCAGTAACAGGTTGCTGACGAGCCGGGTACCGAACACCCTGACGAATCGGGGCGACCACCGCACGATGTCGCGGAACGGGAGCTTCCAGCGTCCGGGCGGGGTCCAGATCGACGCTGCCTCGCCCTGCTCGGTGACGTGGACGAGCTCATGACGCAGTTGGACCCTCGCGAACGTCTCGAAGAACGTGATCGCCTTGTGCTCGGGCACCGGCCTGCCGCCGAACAGGTGCATCTTGACCGGATCGTCGACGAACGCCTTCTGCAACGTGCGGCCGATGCGGGGGATGTCGGCTGGTGTCGCACGGCGAGCGGCGGGTCGCATACGGTCACCCTATGGCACGTTCTCTCTCCCTCGGATACAACAGCGGCTACTGGGGCAGCGGCCCGCCCAAGGGTGCGCTCGAGGCCGTGAAGGAAGCCGATCGGCTCGGCTTCGATTCCGTGTGGACTGCCGAGGCCTACGGCAGCGACGCACTCACCCCGCTCGCGTGGTGGGGATCGCACACCGAGAAGGTCCGACTCGGCACCTCGATCGTCCAGATGAGCGCCCGCACACCGGCCGCCACCGCGATGGCTGCCATGACCCTCGACCACCTCTCGGGCGGACGCTTCATCCTGGGTCTCGGTGCCAGTGGCCCACAGGTCGTGGAGGGTTGGTACGGCCAGGAGTACCCGCGTCCGCTGGCCCGTACTCGGGAGTACGTCCAGATCGTGCGCGACATCGTCCGACGCGACGCCCCCGTCGACTTCCACGGCGAGTTCTACGACATGCCCAACAAGGGCGGTGCCGGCCTCGGCAAGCCGTTGAAGAGCACGATCCATCCTCTGCGCCCGCACATCCCGATCTTCCTCGGTGCCGAGGGGCCCAAGAACGTGGCCCTCGCCGGCGAGATCTGCGACGGTTGGCTGCCGCTGTTCTTCAGCCCGAAGGAGGACGCCTTCTACCGACGGTGTCTCGCCGAGGGCTTCGCCGCGTCGGGCGAGGAGGGCAAGGCCGACCGCTTCGAGGTTGCCGCGACCGTCACGATCATCCCCGGTGACGACGTCGAGAAGTGCGCCGACATGGTGCGCCCGTTCCTCGCGCTCTACGCGGGCGGCATGGGAGCGCGTGGCGCCAACTTCCACTTCGAGGTCTTCGCCCGCATGGGATACGAGGACGTCGCGTTGAAGGTCCAGGACCTCTATCTCGCCGGCAAGAAGCAGGAGGCCGCCGCGGCCATCCCGCTGGCGATGGTCGAGGACGTCGCCCTCGTCGGCCCGATCGACAAGATCAAGGGCGAACTCGACGCCTGGCGCGAGACCTGCATCACCACAATGCTCGTGGGTGGCCCGGCGATGGCACTCCCCTTGTACGCCGACCTGATCCTCGGCTGAGCCTGGTCCTTCAGCTGCGCCGACGCGCCTGGAGGCGCTCGACGTAGGCCTTGGCCACGGCGCGGCCTTCCTCGTCGCGCAGGCCGGCGAAGAGCCCGTCGGCGTCAGCCCACGAGCGTCCCGTCCCGACCATGCTCTCGGTGACGGCGTTGACGTGTGCCTTGGTCTCGAGCAGGGCGAGCTTCGGTTTCGCGAGGAGTGTCTGCACGAGTGCCTCGACCTCGTCGTCGAGGGTGTCGTCCGGCACGACCCTGTTGACGAAGCCGGCCGATCGGGCCTCGTGGGCATCGAAGGGACGGCAGGTCATCACCAGTTCCTTGGTGAGTGCCGGACCGATCTCGCGCACGAGGCGCGGGATGCCACCCCACGCGAGCGGGATACCGATGTCGATCTCGGGGATGCTGAACCGCGCTGATTCGGCGGCGATGCGCAGGTCGCAGCCCGATGCGACCACCACGCCTCCCCCGATGCACCACCCGTGTAGGCGGGCCACCGTCACCGCTCGCATCTCGTCGAGCGCCCGCGCCATGCGCCACCCCGCCTGACGCGCCTCCATCGGCGCCTGCTGAGTGAAGGCCATGACGTCGGCCCCGGCGGAGAACGCCCTGCCGGCCCCCTTCACCAAGACGACCTTGAGGTCGTAGTGCTCGTCGAACCAGCGAGCCGCCATCTCGATCTCGTGGAGGCAGTCGTTGCCCAGGGGATTGAGCTTCTCCGGGCGGTCGAGGAGCAGCTCGCCACGGTCACCCTCGACCCAGACGGAGATGTGCTCGAAGGGGTGCGTGTCACGGTCGGCCATGTGCCAAGTGTGACAGGAGACGGACTCGGGTCGCGGACACGGGTGACCCGTAGTGTGGACGGGTCGCTCGAGCGACCCCCCGAACCAGCACTCCACGACCCAGTGACGACCACCGAGACCATCGACCACGGCCACACGCCCGGCAGCGCCCGGGCGGCGCTCGCGTACCCGCGGTTCCGTCGGATGTGGGCGGCCTCGTTCTCCTCGAACATCGGGACGTGGATGCAGAACGTGGTGCTGCCGGTCTACGTGCTCGACCGCACCGGGAAGGCGTCGGTCGTCGGGCTGATGGTCTTCGCCCAGCTCGGCCCCCTGCTGTTCCTCTCCATCCCGGCCGGTGTGATCGCCGATCGATTCGACCGACGCCGGTGGCTCGTCGCGATGCAGCTCGTCCAGCTCGCGTTCTCCGCCCTGCTGGCCCCGCTCGCCGCAACCGACGCGCCGATCTGGACGATCTTCGTCGTGTCGTTGGGGGTCGGCATCGGCAACGCCCTCAACGCTCCTGCGTGGTCGGCGATGCTGCCCACGCTCGTCAGCCGCCAGGACATGGCCGGATCGGTGTCACTCAACTCCACGATGATCAACGGCTCGCGAGTCGTCGGGCCGATCATCGTCGCCGTGCTCCGCTCGGCAGGTGTGTCAATCAGCCAGATCTTCCTGATCAACGCCGCGACCTACCTGTTCGTCGTGGTCGCACTGCTGCGCACCCCGGTACGGCACACACCGTCGCCGTCGCACGAACCGATGCGTCGACAGCTCACCGCCGGAATCCGGATCGCACGGGCCAACAAACCCGTCGGCCGTCTGCTCGTCACGCTCTTCTCGTTCTCGCTCCTCTCGCTTCCCTATGTCGGCCTGTTCGCCGCGGTCGTCCGTCTCAACTTCGGCATCGACAAGGGGTCGACGACCTACGAGTGGCTCTACGCCACGTGGGGTCTGGGGGCAGCGATGGGTGGCCTCGCGATCGGCACGATCTTCGTGGGTCGCGACGTCCGACAGCTGATCCGTGCCGGCTTCCTCGCCTTCGGCATCTTCCTCGCCGGCTTCGCCCTCGTACGTGAGCCGATCGGCGCGTTCATCACTGGCGCATTCCTCGGCTTCGCCTACTTCGGGACGACGACCTCGATGAACACGGTCGTGCAGGCCCGGGTGGCCGATCACGAACGCGGTCGCGTGATGAGCCTCTGGTTCATGTCGTTCGGTGGCACCGTCCCGCTCGGCAACATGCTGTTTGGGCCGGTCATCGACGCCGTGGGTGCGCGCTGGGTGCTGCTCGGCGGAGCGTTGTGGGCCGTGTTCCTCGCCTGGTGGTGCGACATCGCCCGCCTCGACGCCGAGGCGGAGAGCAACGGTTCAGAGAAGGGCGAGCGCGGCCGAGACCCGTTCCAGCCCGACCACACGGCTTCCCTTGACGAGCACGGCCTCTCCGCCGGCGACTGACCCCACGGCCGCGACTGCGGCCTCGTGGTCGGCACAGGGCACGACGCCGTACAGGTCGGTCCCGACCGCCACGACCGCGACACCGAGGTCGGCGGCGTAGCGGGTGATGGCGAGGTGCTCGGCCTCCGGGTCGGAGATCTCCGCCATCCGGCCGAGGATGGCGACCCGGCGAGTTGCCGGCATCGCGGCCAGCGCATCGAGAGCAGCCCGCATGCTCGTCGGGTTCGCGTTGTAGCTGTCGTCGAGCACCGTTCCGCCAGACGCTGTCCGCGCCACCGACATGCGCATCGGCGTGAGACCGACATCGGTGAGCGCTGCAGCTCCGGCGCCGACATCGGCACCGAGGGAGCCCACCACCGCGAGTGCTGCCGCTGCGTTGAGCGCCATGTGTCGACCGCTCACGCCGAGCCTGACCTCGAACTCGCCCCACGGAGTCACGGCCACGAAAGTGGGCCGCACCGACTCGTCGAGCACGAGTCGGGTGACGCGCACATCGGCACTCTCGCTCTCACCGAACGTGATCACCCGCCCGCCCGTGAGCGATGACATGGCCAGGACCCGCGGGTCGTCCGCGTTGAGGATCGCCGTCCCGTCGGACGGCAGGGCCTGGACGAGTTCGGCCTTCGCCCGCGCCACCCCCTCGATCCCGCCGACCCGGTCGCTGTGGGCCTCGGCCACGCGCGTCACGACTCCCGTCGTCGGACGGGCGACACGGCAGAGTTCGGCGATCTCACCGAACCCGCGCATACCCATCTCGAGCACGACGACCTCGGTGTCGTCGGGGGCGTTCAGCAGCGTCGTCGGGAGCCCCATCTCGTTGTTGAAGCTCTTCTCGTTCGCCCAGGTGCGACGCGATGCACCGAGGGCAGCGCGCACCATGTCCTTCGTGCTCGTCTTGCCGACCGAGCCGGTGATGCCGACCACCGGTACGGCAACCCGATCTCTCTGCACCCGCGCCAGGTCCATGAGGGCACGCAGCGTGTCGTCGACCTCGATCGCCGACGCCGCGAGTGCACTGTCAGCCCCACGCGACGTCAGGTAGGCGACGGCACCCGACCCGACCGCAGAGCCGACGAAGTCGTGGCCATCGCGCTCGGCCACGATCGGCACGAACAACTGGCCGGGCAGGAGTGCGCGCGAGTCGAACGCCACCCCGTCGATCTCCATATCGGGACCGACGAGCCGTCCTCCCGTGGCCTCGGCGACCTCTCGTGCCCGGAATCGCATCAGTCGACACGGTACCGTCGCAGGTGCATGGCGTCCGGCGATCCCCGCACCAACCTGATCGTGATCTTCGGCGGCCAGTCCGCCGAGCACGACGTCAGCTGCACCTCGGCCGCCCACGTCATCCGTGCGGCCGACCCGGCCC
>JBEBDM010000320.1:0-11429 GCA_041156905.1 Actinomycetota bacterium
GCTCGAGCTCGGCCAGCCGAGCTGATCCCGGGAGTCAGTCCTCGGGGAGGGTGAGGAACTCCGGAGCCATCGCTGCGTAGACGACCTCCGACTCGACGAAATTCGTGCGCGACGGGCGCACGGGGCGCACTGCGCGGCGCGGCTCACGCCAACTGAAGTCGTTGGGCGGTGGGTAGCGCGCGTAGAGCCACGCCGACAGCGCGTAGACGATCTCCTGCTCGATGAGATCCTTGTGCGCGCCCGGCGCGATGTACCCATGGAGCATGCCGAGGGTGATCCCGACGGCGGTGCGGGCGACGAAGTCGACCTCCTCCTCGGAGATCCCGGGCACACGGTCGCCGACGAGCGTGCGCGACTGCTCGGTCATCTGCTCGAAGAGCACGCGACCCGGACCCTCGTGATTGCCCGACAGGCACAGTGCAACGGTGGAGGGGTTCTCGTCGATGTAGCGGCACAGCGCCGCCATCGCCCGCTTCAGCAGCAGCGGGGTCGTGACGCCCTCCTGGCCGACGATCGCTCCGCCGAAGACATCGGCCATGCGGCGCGCCGAGCGATCGGCGAGGGCGGCGACGACGGCGGGGATGTCGGGGAACCAGTAGTAGACGCGCCCGATCGACATGTCGGCTTCGGTCGCCAACTCCGACGCCGTGAAGCTGGAGTGGCCGGCACGGTGGATGATGCGCTCGGTCGCGTCGAGGATGGCCTGGACCGACTGCTGGCTGCGCTGCTGCCTGGGTTCTGTCCGGAGTTCCTGCATGGACTCACCCTACGCCGCTCTCCCGAGGCGCACGCCAACCTAGATTGGCGCCATGCGCATCGCCGCGATTCAGCACGACATCGTCTGGGGCGACCGGGAGGCCAACTTCGCCCGGCTCAGCCCCATGATCGCGGCAGCCGCCGCGAACGGCGCCCGGCTCGTGCTGCTCACCGAGACGTTCTCCACCGGATTCGCCGTCGACGACCCCGATCTCGGCGAGCCCGAGGGCGGTCCGTCGTCGCAGTTCCTCGTCGCCCACGCCCGTCAGCACGGCTGCTGGGTCGGCGGCTCGTGCCCGGAGATCCCGGCTGACTCCGACCCTGCCGACCGACGCCCCGCGAACTCGTTCGTGCTCGCCGGACCCGACGGCACCGTGCACCGCTATCACAAGATCCACCCGTTCACGTTCGGCGGCGAGGACAAGCACTTCCGGCCCGGATCGGGGTTCGTGCAGGTCGAGGTCGAGGGTCTTCGCCTCTCGCTCTTCGTCTGCTACGACCTCCGCTTCTCCGACGAGTTCTGGGGTCTGGCGCGCACGACCGACGCCTATCTCGTGCCGGCCAACTGGCCCGAGTCGCGGCGCCTGCACTGGATGACCCTCCTCCAGGCGCGCGCGATCGAGAACCAGGCGTACGTCATCGGCGTCAACCGCGTCGGCACCGGCAACGGGCTCGTGTACTCCGGCGACAGTCGCATCGTCGACCCGCTCGGTGAGCTGCTCGCCACGGGATCACAGGGCGAGACGATCCTGTTCGCCGACATCGACCCGGCGAAGGTCGCCGAGGTCCGCGACCGCTTCCGCTTCCTGCAAGACCGTCGCTGAGGACCCCGGCGCGGTTCAGCCGCGAAGGGTCGAGAGCCGACGAACGGCCTCGTCGATGACCTCGAGCTTCTTGCAGAAGGCGAAGCGCACGATGTGCCGACCCTCGGCCTTGTCGGCGTAGAGGACCTCGGCCGGGATCGCCACCACGCCACAGCGCTCGGGCAACGCCCGGCAGAAGGCCATGCCGTCACCGTCGGGCTGTAGCGGCCGCACATCGACCGTCACGAAGTAGGTGCTCTGCGTCGGGAACACGTCGAAGCCAGCCGCCAGCAATCCGGGGACGAGGTGGTCGCGCTTGGACTGCAGATCGGCGGCGAGGCCGTCGAAGAACGAGTCGGGAAGACCGAGACCGAGGGCGATGGCCGGCTGGAACGGTCCACCGTTCACGTAGGTGAGGAACTGCTTGGCCGTGCGGATCGCCGAGACGAGCGGCGCAGGTCCGCACACCCAACCGATCTTCCAGCCCGTGGTGTTGAAGGTCTTGCCACCACTCGAGATCACCACGGTGCGCTCGCGCATTCCGGGGAGCGACGCGAGCGCGACGTGCTCGAGTCCGTCGAACACGAGGTGCTCGTAGACCTCGTCGGTCACCACGATCACGTCGTGCTCGATCGCGAGGTCGGCGATCATCTGCACTTCCTCGCGCGTGAACACGCGGCCGGTCGGGTTGTGCGGGCTGTTGAACAGCACGAGCTTGGTCTTCTGACTGAACGCGGCGCGTAGTTCGTCGGGGTCGAACGTGTACTGCGGAGGGCGGAGCGTGACGGGCTTGACCACGGCACCGGCCATCGCGATGCACGGCGCGTAACTGTCGAACATCGGCTCGAGCACCACGACCTCGTCGCCCGTGTCGAGCAGCGAGATCAGCGTTCCCGCGAGAGCCTCCGTCGCTCCGGCCGTGACGAGCACCTCGGAGTTCGGGTCGTAGTCGACGCCGTAGAACCGGCTCTGGTGGGCGGCGATCGCGTCGCGGAGCACCTGCATGCCCGGGCCGGGCGGGTACTGGTTGAGGCCGGAGTTGATCGCCTCGATCGCCGCGTCGAGTACCTCGCGCGGGCCGTCGGTGTCGGGGAATCCCTGTCCGAGGTTGACACTCCCCGTCGCCGTGGCGAGGGCCGACATCTCGGCGAAGATCGTGGTGCCGAAGCCCTGCAGCTTGGCGGTCAGGTGGGGTGTCCGGGCACTCAGCACGCCTCGCAGGCTACGCCCCGCGATCTGGCCTGTGAGTGTTCCGGGGCAGCGGCGTTCGACGCTGCGATCGTGCCGGTGACCTCAGGCGAGGTGCTCGGGTCCGAACGAGTGAGGAAGCAGTTCGCCGAGGGTGAAAGTGGCGCGCACGCCATCGGGGCCGCACGCGTAGACCGGCACGTCGAGCGCCGCGAACTCGCGGATCTTCTGGCGGCACCCACCACAGCACGTCCCGATGAGGTCGCCGTCGCACACCGTGAGCACCTCGACGATCTCCCGCTCGCCGGCGGTGATCATGTGGGCGATGGCGCTGGCCTCGGCGCACCAACCCTGTGGGTACGCGGCGTTCTCGATGTTGCAGCCGGCGTAGATCCGACCCGAACGACCACGCACGGCGGCACCCACCAGGTAGCGGGAGTACGGCGCATAGGCCTGTTGCTGGGCGGCGCGGGCCGCATCGAAGAGTTCCTGCTGCGATGGGGTCATGTGCCCGACACTAGGCCGACGGTGACCTGACCCCCGTCGCCGGCGACGATCGTCCAGCCGTCCGCGTCGAGCGACTCACCGGCGACGAGCAGGTCGGCGAACGGCGACGAGCCGACGAGAGGGACGATCGAGACGACGGCCGACCAGTCGATCCTCGAGGGATCCGCCGCTCCCACCGAGCCGGTCCCGAACTCCACCCGATGGACGGCGAGGCCCCCGGGCGCGAGGTGCGAGTCGTACCCCATCGGCTCGCGCCGCTCGATGGTGAGCACGACGTCGTCACGACCGGGAACCGGCAACACGACGACCCGCCGACCACCCTGCGACGAGAGTGGGTCGAGGACGGCGCTGGTCGAGCCGCCCGGCACTGGATCGACCCACAGCACCTCGTCCGCCTCGACCCAGCCGCTCGCCACGAGGTGTACCGCGATCGGCCACTGTGCATCCCGGCGCATCGGGTCGACACTGCGTGGAGCAGCGCTGTCACTCATCACGTCGAGTGCGCTGTCGTAGGCGTCGGTGCTCGATCCGCTGTGGTGCCAGCCGAGGGCGTGACCGAGTTCGTGCTCGACGAGGTCCATCGGCGGGTCGTCGCCCCACGTCGGAGCGACGTCGGCAGCCCCCACGTAGGCGTAGCCCACACCTCGCGGCCCTGCACTGACCGAGGAGTCTCGGGCCAACGCCCCACCAAGGCCTCCGGGCTTCCCCTCGGCGTGCTCGGCGTCGGCGATCACCACGACGGCCTTGGTCGACTCGGCCACCTCGGCCACCACACGGTCAATGCACTCCTCGGCACCCTCGTCGGCCGCGAGAGTCAGTTCGCCACCCGTCGCGATGTCGAGACGCAGTCGGCCACCCGACACCGTCTCGACGTAGGTGGGGACACGCGCCGCGACGCGATCCGAGAACCACTCGGCCGACACCTTGCGACGAGCCGGCAGGCCTACGTACCAGGGCGATGTGGTGTCGGCCGGCACATGGCACACCCACGCCTCCACCGACCACGTCTCCGTCGTGGTGGCGAGATCACCGCAAGCCACTGCCGAGAGCGAGGCCAGCCCCACGGCCAGACCTGCACCGGCTCGGACGATACGAGGCCGGCAAGACCTCACATTCCGTGTCGTGCTGGCCTCCCGCCCCATGGCGACCACCGTACCCACGGCGCGGCGTGCCACGATGGGGCCATGTCCTCCCTCGCCCTCCGACAGCGCCTCATGGGCAGTCACGCGGCCCGCACCGTCCTGTCCGTGTGGGGCTGGTTGTCGCTCGGCGTCCTCGTCATCGTCTGGACGGCCATGACCTTCGTGGTCTGGGTCGTCACCACGCCGTTCGACCGCGACCGCTACTGGACGGGCTTCGTGTTCCGTCGGGTGTGCGTGGCCTACAAGTACCTCAACCCGATGTGGTCGTTCACGGTGTCGGGCCGCACGGTCACCGACCCGCGTCGGCCGTACGTGGTGGTGTCGAACCACGAGAGCTTCGTCGACATGATCGCCATCTCGCAGCTGCCGTGGGAGATGAAGTGGATGTCGAAGGAGGACTTCTTCCGCTACCCGTTCCTCGGGTGGATGATGATGATGGCCAACGACATCAAGCTCGTGCGTGGCAACAAGGAGAGCATCGTCTCGGCGATGAAGGGCAGCCGCGAGCGGCTCGACCAGAACCTCAGCGTGATGGTGTTCCCCGAGGGAACGCGCAGCCAGGAGGGCTCGCTCGGCGAGTTCAAGGACGGCGCCTTCCGCCTCGCCATCGAGCACCAGTGCCCGATCCTCCCGCTCGCCCTCGTCGGTGCCCGCGAGGCGTTGGTCAAGGGCAGCTGGAAGATGAACGTGACCCACGCCGAGGTGCGTGTGCTCGACCCGATCGAGACCACCGGCCTCAGCAAGGACGACATCCCCGCCCTGCGCGACCGGACCCGCGACCTGATCGCGGCCACGATCGCGGAGATGAAGGCCTGACACCGTGCCGCGCCTGTTCGCCAGCGACGACGACAACGATCTCGTTCGTGCCGAACGCGACGTACGGAACGCCTTCGACGGCGTTGCACTCGACCTGCGTGCGCTGAGCACCGTCAGCAACATCTTCCGGGTGGCCACTGCCGTGCGCAACCACATGGAGAACGGCGTGCTGCAGCAGCACGAGCTGTCGTGGAGCGCCTTCACCTCGCTGTTCGTGCTGCGTGTGTGGGGCGACATGGACGCTCGTTCGCTCGCCGCCGAGGCCGGGATCACCGCCGCCACGCTGACCGGCGTGATGAAGACCCTCGAGGGACGGGGCCTCATCAAGCGTCGCTCCGACCGCAACGATGGACGCCGCGTGCTCGTCTCGCTGACGCCCAAGGGTCGCAAGGTGATCGACACGATCATGCCGACCTTCAACCACCACGAATCGTTGGTGGTCCAGGCCCTCACCGAGGAGGAGCAGGATCAGCTCGCAGCCTCGCTGCGCGCCGTCCTGCGCACCGTCGACGCCATCGACCTCTAGCAACCCCCCACGATCTCGGTACGCATAGTTCCGGAATCCGGGACGATCTGCGCCGAGATCGGTGGGGTGGGTGTGGGGGTCAGCGGGTGGAGGCTTCGTGGACCAGCCAGGTGAAGGCGGGGTCGACCTGCTCGGCGAGCATCTCGGGGTGCCACTGCACGGCGAAGACCTCGGGACGGCCCTCGAGCTCGAAGGCCTCGACGACACCGTCGTCGGTGGTGCCGGTGACGATCACCCCGGTTCCACGTCGAGCAACGGCTTGGTGGTGGAGGCTGTTGGTCGCGACGGCCGGGCCGTAGAGCTCGGCCGCCCGTGAACCGGCCGTCACGCGCACGACGTGGCAGCGTTCGCTGCGGTGCTGGTCCCACTGGGCGTGCTCGGGAGCGCCGAGGTGCTGTACCAGCGACCCGCCCATCGCGATGTTGAGCAACTGCGCACCGCGGCACACGCACAACATCGGCAGGCGCACACGCAACGCGGCGCGGATGAGCGCCAGTTCCCAGAGGTCGCGCTCGCGCTCCACTCGTCCGAGGTCGGGAGAGGGCTCCTCGCCGTACAGCGACGGGTCGGGATCGGCACCTCCCGTCATCACCAGGCCGTCGAGTCGCTCGACGATCAGGTCGGGATCGGTGTTGCGGGTCAGTTGCACCGGGAGCGCGCCCGCCCTCTCGAGTGCCTTCGGATACTCACTGAGGTGGACGTCGACTTCCTCGCCGCGGAGCGCTGCGTAGTCGAACAGCGGGATGTCCTCGGTCGACCAGCGCCGGCCCGAGAGTCCGATGAGCGGGGCGCGCGAGGGAAGGTGACCGGCGGTCATGCCCAGCTCACCGCCACGGGCATCCGCTTGATGCCGCAGATGAAGTTGCTGCGCAGGCGCTCGGTCGGGCCGGCGAGGCGAGCGTCGGAGAGCCGCGGCAGGAGTTCCTCGAAGAGCACCTTGAGCTCCATGCGAGCCAACTGCGAGCCGAGGCAGAGGTGCGGGCTCAGACGACCGAAGGCGACGTGGTCGTTCGGCGTGCGGTGGATGTCGAACCGGTACGGATCGGGGAACTGCCGCTCGTCGTAGTCGGCCGAGCTGAACCAGATCACGACCTTGTCGCCCTGCTTGATCGAGCGACCCTGCAGCTCGGTGTCGCGGGTCGCGGTGCGACGGAAGTGCATCGTCACCGTGCCCCAGCGGAGGATCTCCTCGACCGCCGAGTCCATGAGGTCGGTGTTACCCGCCAGGACCGAGTCGCGGAGTTCCGCGAGCTGGTCGGGGTTCTCCATCAACGCCTTCATCCCCGCCGTCATCGTGTAGCGGGTCGTGTCGTTGCCGGCGCTGACCATCAGCACGAAGAAGTTCTTGAACTCGAGCTCGGTGATCTGCTCGCCGTCGATCGTGGGGGCGAGGAGCCGGGTGATCACGTCGTCGGTCGGGTTCGCACGGCGGAGCTCGGCCTGATGTTCGGCGTAGCGGTAGAGGTCGAGAGCGGCCGGTGAGCGGAACGGGATGTGCTTGAACTCGTCGGTGTCGGTGAGGTCGAGCGGTTGATCGGTCATCTCCGGATCGAAGTTCCCGAGCAGCGCGTCGCCGCGCTCGACGAGCCAGTCGCCGTCGGAATCGGGCACGCCGAGGAGACGGCCGAGCATCCGCATCGGCAACTGCTTGGCGACGCGATCGACGAAGTCGAACTCTCCACCGAGGTCGCGGGCCTCCTCGACCACGGTGCGGGCGAGCAACCGGATCGCGTTCTCGTAGGCGTACACCTCGCGTCGGGCGAACGGCTTGCTGACGAGGCGGCGATAGCGGGTGTGCTCCGGCGGGTCGTACTCGAGCATGTTGCGGCGCGCCGTGAAGTCCTCGGGCGCCATCTCCTCGAGCGTGATGCCCTGCGCGTTGGAGAACGTCTCGACGTTGCGGCTCACGTGGAGGAGGTCCTCGTAACGGGTGACGGCCCAGAAGCCCTTGCCTCCGTCGTGCTCCTCCCACCAACTCACCGGGTCGGTGTCGCGCAGGCGCTGGAACGTTGCGTGCGGGAAGCCCGCCGTGTAGGCGTCGGGGTCGACGATGTCGGCGTCAGCAGGGCCGAGGTCGAGTTCAGGTCCGGGTCCGGTGCTCATGACGTCCCCTCCGGGTGAGTGAGCGATTCGAGTGTGGTGCCGCCGGCGAAGGTGGTGCCGACGCTGCGGAAGTAGGCACCGATCACCTCACGCACCTCGAGACGGGCGACCTCCTCGACCGGCGAGGCCAGCAACTCGAGTTCGCCGTCGCCGCGCCACGCCTGACCGAGCTCGACGTCGACACCGCGCATCGTCACGAACTCGTGGAAGCTGTCGGTGCCGTCGTTCTCGATCCGCGGCATGTAGCGCGAGTGGATCATCGGGTGGCCGTTGACGAAACCGTTCGTGTCGCTCTGCTCGCGCAGCGTGACCCGCATGTCGACGACACGGCGGTCGTGGTACGAGACGGTGCCGGCGAAGCGACCGCCCGGGGCGATGCGCGGGCCGGCCTTGCCGATGGTGACCGGTCGGGTCTGCCAGATGCTGCCGAGCTTCTTCGGGTAGCCCTGGAAGTGGCCACGCACGAGGGCGAAGTCCTTGTCGACCCAGATGTACACGCAGCGGCTGTACATCTCCCCGCGGTACTGGCAGCGCACGACGACGAACGCTTCCTTGTACTGGGCGCGGATCGGGTCGTCGAGCTCGGCGAAGTCGGGGCCACAGCTCTGCCAGTCGGCGAAGATCATCGCCACGGCGCCCGGGTCCTGATCGTCGTCGACGAGGCTCAGGCCCTCCGGCAGGAGTTCACGCACCCGGCCCGGATCGGTGCGGTACTCGACCGTCAGCAGGTCGCCGCTGTAATGCCACGGCATGGGTGGCAACATCGACGCGCCCCCGTGCTCGCTGCGCGGGAAGATGAAACCCTGGAGACCGTCGGACGTGCTCATGGCGGCTCACTATAGTTTGGAACCTAACGACCTCTGGACGGCGCGACGTCGCCCCGATCCACCATCCCGCCCGAAAGGGGCCCGAACGTGGCCGACATCCGAAGGATCCTGCTCGACGGCACACCCACCGTCATGGTGCGCGAGGGCGACGAGCTGGTCGCACGCGACGGTCGTGCGATCGGCGTGGACGAGGCGGTTCACCTCTCCCCGGTCGAGCCCACCAAGATCATCTGCTGCCACCTCAACCACGTGAGTCGGGTGCAGGAGTTCGGCGTCTCACTGCCGCCGGCCCCCACCTACTTCCACAAGCCGATCAGCGCCCTCAACTCGCACGGCGCCGCTGTCGTGCGGCCCTCCAACTGCAAGTGGCTGAACTACGAGGGCGAGGTCGCCATCGTCATCGGCCGTACCTGCCGCAACGTGTCGTACGCCGAGGCGTCGTACTACATCGCCGGGTACACGGTGGCCAACGACTACGGCTTGCACGACTTCCGCGACACCGACAGCGGGTCGATGCTGAGGGTGAAGGGCGCCGACACGCTCTGCCCGCTCGGCCCGGGCCTGATCACCGGCTGGGACTTCCGAGGCAAGCAGATCCGCACCCTCGTCAACGGTGTCGTCAAGCAGGACGGCAGCACCGACGAGATGGCCTGGGACATGCACTACCTCGTCGCCGACATCGCCCGCCTCATCACGCTCGTCCCTGGCGACGTGATCCTCTCCGGCACCCCGGCCATCAGCCGCCCCGTGCAGCCCGGCGACGTCGTCACGGTCGAGGTCGAGGGGCTCGGCGCGCTCACCAACCACGTCGTCGAAGGTCCGACCCCCGTCAGCGACGAGGTCGGAGCCCAGCCCACCGAGACCGAGGAAGTGCTGAGCACGGCGCTCGGCGGGGAGTGGCCGTTCCGCGGCCAGCGTCGACCGCACAACACCGACCGTTCGGAGCTCCCGTTCCCGCGGATCCACCCGAAGCTCCCGGAGGGCATGCAGTGACCACCGACCTCGCGCCCTTCACCGGCGGCAATCGCACCCTCGTCGGGGGCGTGCCCGTGAGCACCGACCACTACATCGGTGGGAAGCGGGTCGCCTCGTCTGCCACGTTCGAGGACCGCTCGCCTCTCGACTGGTCGATCCATCTCGCCGACGTCTCCCGTGGCGATGCAGCCATCGCCGACATGGCCGTCACGGCTGCTGTCGACGCCTTCCCCGAGTGGGCGGCGATGGGAGTGAAGGGTCGCGGCGACGTCATGCGTCGCGTCGCCGATCTCATCGACCAGTACGTCCCCGCCCTCGCTGCCGTCGAGTGCCTCGACATGGCGATGCTCGAGGAGAGTCTCCGCCTGCGCGTGCTCTCCCGCGGTGCCCGCAACTTCCGCGCCTACGCCGACCTCGCCGAGCAGTACGAGGAGCGGGTGTGGTCGAGCAACGGCACGGCGAACCGCGTGATGCGGATGCCGGCCGGCCCGACCGTGGTGATCACCCCGTGGAACGCGCCGTTCATGCTCAGCACCTGGAAGTGCGCACCGGCACTCGCCGCGGGCAACACGGTGATCCTCAAGCCCGCCGAGTGGAGCCCGCTCAGCTGCAGTCTCCTCGCCGACCTGTGCCACGAGGCCGGCATGCCCGCTGGTGTGTTCAACGTCGTGCAGGGCATCGGTGAGGAGGTCGGCGCCGCTCTCGTCAGCGACCCGCGGCTCAAGCGGATCTCGTTCACCGGCTCTCCCGAGACGGCCCGTCACATCGGCATGGCCGCTGCCCGCCACATCGTCCCGTTCACGGCCGAGCTCGGCGGGAAGGGTCCGTTCGTCGTGTTCGCCGACAGCGATCTCGACTCAGCTGCCAAGAAGGCCGCCGGTCAGTTCGACGACTCCGGCCAGGTGTGCCTCGCCGGTACGCGCATCATGGTGGAGGAGTCGGTGCGCGACGAGTTCCTCACGCGCTTCCACCACCACGCCGACCAGCACGTCCTCGGCGACTCGCGTCAGTCGGGCACCACGATCAGCCCGATGATCCACCCCGAGCACGCGGCACGCGTGGCCGGCTTCGTCGAGCGCGCCCGTGCAGCCGGCGACACCATCCTGCGCGGCGGTCAGAAGTCGGCGCTCGGTGGCGACGACGGCCTGTGGTACGAGCCGACGCTCATCGAGCCGCGCTCGAACGACAGCGAGGTCGTGCAGAACGAGGTCTTCGGGCCCGTGCTCACCTTCCAGACCTTCACCGACGAGGCCGACGCCGTTCGTCTCGCCAACAGCACCGCCTACGGACTCTCGGCGATCGTCTACACCGGCTCGGCCGAGCGCGCCGAGCGGATGGGTCGGGCCGTGCGGGCCGGGACGATCTGGACGAACTGCTTCCTCGTGCGCGATCTCACCGCCCCGTTCGGCGGGTGCGGGATCAGCGGTATCGGCCGCGAGGGCGGCGACTACGCGCTCGACTTCTACAGCGACCTGAAGATGTTCCAGGTCCTCGACGGCACCACGGCCTGACGCCGCGCTCCGTGCTCGTTGCCCGTCGCCGGGCAACGAACAGACTCAGGCAGAGCCCTGCTCTGCCTCCATGGCATCAGCCTCGGCGCGCACCTTGTCCATGTCGAGACCGCGGGCCTGCGAGATGAGGTCGTCGAGCGCAGCAGCCGGGAGTGCCCCGGGACTGTTGAACAGCAGGATCCCGTCACGGAAGAGCATGAGGGTCGGGATGCTCTGGATCCGGAGCGACGCAGCGAGCTCCTGCTCGGCCTCGGTGTCGACCTTGGCGAAGACGA
>JBEBDM010000321.1:0-5611 GCA_041156905.1 Actinomycetota bacterium
CACCCGCGACCTCGTTGATGATCCGGTTCGACATCGTCTCGAGCAGGTCGTACGGGAGCCGGGCCCAGTCGGCCGTCATCGCGTCGTCGCTGGTGACGGCGCGGATGATGATCGGGTGGGCGTAGGTGCGCTCGTCGCCCATCACGCCCACCGAACGGACGTCCGCGGCGAGCACGGCGAACGACTGCCACAGCGCCCGCTCGAGACCGGCGTTGTGGATCTCCTCGCGCACGATCGCGTCGGCGTGCTGCAGCGTGGCCACCCGCTCGGGGGTGACCTCACCGAGGATGCGCACACCGAGACCCGGACCGGGGAACGGTTGGCGCAGGACGATCTCGTCGGGGAGCCCGAGCTCGCTACCGAGACGGCGCACCTCGTCCTTGAACAGTTCGCGCAGCGGCTCGACGAGCTTCAGCGTCATGTCGTCGGGGAGGCCGCCGACGTTGTGGTGGCTCTTGATGACGGCGGCCGTGCCGTCACTGCCACCGCTCTCGATCACGTCGGGGTAGAGCGTGCCCTGCACGAGCCACTCGGCATCGCTGAGTCCGCCCGTGTGCTCCTCGAAGATGCGCACGAACAACTCGCCGATGATCTTGCGCTTCGCCTCGGGTTCGGTGACCCCGGCAAGTTTCTCGAAGTAGCGCGGCCCGGCGCTCACGTGGATCAGCTCGATCCCCATGTTGCGCTTGAACGTCTCGACGACCTGGTCGCTCTCGTTTAGCCGCATCAGGCCGGTGTCGACGTAGATGCACACCAACTGGTGGCCGATCGCGCGGTGGACGAGCGCCGCCGCCACTGCCGAATCGACCCCGCCGCTCAGTGCGCAGATGACCTTGCCCGTCCCCACCTGGGCACGCACCCGCGCGACCTGCTCGTCGATGATCGAGTCCATCGTCCAGCTCGGCTCGCAGCCAGCGAGGTCGTGGAGGAAGCGCTGCAGCACGGCCATCCCGTGAGGGCTGTGCACGACCTCGGGATGCCACTGCACGCCCCAGATCCGGCGGGTGGGGTTCTCGATCGCGGCCATCGGTGCGTCGGGCGTCGAGGCCGTGCACGTGAACCCCTCGGGCGCCACGGTCACGGCGTCGAAGTGGCTCATCCAGACGTCCTGCTCGTCGGGCGTGCCGTCGAGCAGAGCACTCGCACCTGTGCGCGTGAGCCTGGCCCGGCCGTACTCACCACGGGTGCCACGGCCCACCGTGCCACCGAGCTGCTGGGCGATGAGCTGCACGCCGTAACAGATGCCGAGGATCGGGATGCCGAGCTCGTAGATCTCGGGGTCGAGCGACGGCGCACCCTCGACGTGGACGCTCTTGGGACCGCCGCTGAGGATGATCGCCGACGGCGCCTTGGCACGCACCTCGGCGGCCGTGATCCGGTGCGGGACGATCTCGGAGTACACGTTCAACTCGCGCACCCTGCGTGCGATCAGTTGGGCGTACTGAGCGCCGAAATCCACCACCAGGACCGAGTGCGAGCGAGACGACATCGCCGCTGATCGTAGGTGACACGGCACCCGACTCCCACTTCCGCGGCCGCGGTGCTTTTCACGGCCCGGCGACCTAGGTTCGGCAGGGTGAAGCGCCTCGCCACCGCCGCCCTCGTCGCCCTGCCGCTCAGCCTGCTGCCACTGGCCGGGTGCGGCGGCGAGAACCCGTTCCAGGCCGCAGAGAGCACGGTGGCCGTCGACGTCACGGTGCCCACCGACGTCGGGGTCGAGGACAACTCGTTCATCCCCGAGGGCCAGAACCTCAGCGACTGTGTCGGGACCCTCCCCCAGCCCAACTGCGGCAGCCCCGACCGAGGCACCCGGGGCGCCTACATGACGATGTTCGCCCTCATCCTCGGCGTCGGCTTCATCGCGTGGCGTGTCTCGATCGGCATCCGCGCCCGCGACAAGGTCGTCAACGAGGGCACCGGCCCTCAGGCCTGACGCGCCGCGAGCAGATCGCGGCAGAACGCCACCGTTCCGCTCACGAGTGCGTGCGGTGCCTCCCACGGCACGAAGTGGCCGCAGTCGCGCAACAGGTACGGGCCCACGTGGTTCGGGAACACCGCCGCTGCCATGCGGTCGAACGCCGGGTAGATGACGTGGTCGCTCGTCCCGTGCAGGATCAGCGTCTCGACGTCGGGGTTCCTGCCGATGAGCGACGGTCCCGACCTCACCGTCTCGGAGAACGTGCTCTCGTAGGCGCCGAACGAGGCCCGCAGGTGGGCGCCGTCGGCGAACGGGGCCACGTGGAAGGCGACCTCCTCGGGCGTGAAGGTCCCGGGGTGCGCCCAGAACCTCGACGAGTAGAAGGTCGAGACGTAGGCCGTCCGGTGCGCCGGCGTGGCGAGTTCGGCAGCGAGTCCGTCGGGGTCGAGACCCTGGCGCATGAAGTAGTCGGCCGCCTCACGCGGCGCTCGCGTGCCGACGATGCTCGCCATCTCGTCGCGCAGGTACGGCAGGGGCGAGTTGAACAGGACCATCCGCTCGACCCACTCGGGGAACCGGAGGGCGAGGTCCTGGATGACGGGTCCGCCGAGATCGCCGCCGAGCAGCACGACCCTCTCGTGCCCGAGGTGCTCATGCACCAGCGCATGCAGGTCGAGCGAGTGGGAGCGGACGTCGTGGAACCCGTCGGGGGCGACATCGCTGTCGCCGAATCCGCGCAGGTCGGGGACGATCACCTCGAAGCCGGCCCGGGCGAGCGGCTCGATCACCTTCCAGAAGATCCGCTTCGACTCCGGCCAGCCGTGGACGCACAGCAGCGGCACGCCGCCGATGCCCGCCCGTACGAAGGCCTGGCGGACACCACGTGGCGATGCGAACTCGGTCTCGAAGCGGTCCGGATCCGTCGTGGCGCTCATGGGGGCACCGTAGCGAACCGCCGGGCACAGGACGTTCGCGGAGGGGTGTGCGCCCCCGGCCGCACGGGCATAGTGTCGAAGAGCCGTCTCCCCTCGACCGCACCCCTCCCCGATGGAACCGACTCCCGCCTCGCCGATCGATGCAGCCCGCCCCGTGAACACGGCCGGCGGGCTCGTGCGGATGGGCCGCGCCGAGGTTCCGACCCGCTGGGGGACCTTCACGTGCACCGCCTACCGCACACCCGGTGGTGACGAGCACCTCGCTCTCCACGTCGGGGCGATCGACGACGGCGAACCGGTCATGGTCCGCCTCCACAGCGAGTGCCTGACGGGCGACGTGTTCGGTTCGCGCCGTTGCGATTGTGGCCCGCAGCTCGACGCTGCGATGCAGGTGATCGCTGATGGTGGACGCGGCGTGCTGGTCTACATGCGCGGCCACGAGGGCCGCGGCATCGGTCTCGCCCACAAGATCCGGGCGTATGCGCTGCAGGACGCCGGGCGCGACACGGTCGATGCCAACCTCGAGCTCGGTCTCGACGCCGACCTGCGCGACTACTCCGAGGCGGCGGCGATCCTCGTCGACCTCGGCGTCGGACCGGTGCGGCTCGTCACCAACAACCCGGCCAAGTACGACGGCCTCGAGGAGCACGGGATCCAGCTCGCTGGCCGCGTGCCCACACCGGTGCACGTGACCCCGGAGAACGAGCACTACCTGCGCACCAAGCGCGACCGGATGGGCCACCTCCTCGATCTCTGAGCCGCCGCCCGGGACGGGTTGGCGACAGGTCGGCGCGACGGTTGACTCCGGCCGCGGCATCCCCCTGCGAACTGCTCACGCACGGAGATGCCATGCGCCCTGCCCGCTCTGCCCGACTCGTCGTCCTCCTCATCGGCATGGCCGTCATCGGCTGTGTCGCTCCCGCGTCGTCGGCCGCGAGCCCGGCCGGTTCCGTCGCGCCAGCCACCGCGTCCCCTGCGTCCGACTGGGCCGCCGTCGAGGCGCTCGCCTTCGACACCGCGCTCTTCGAGTTCTCGGTCATCGCACGCGACCCGCAGCACCCGCGACACGACCCACGTCTCGACTGGTCGACCGACCACTGCTCGGCCCCACTGATCGGGAACACCGGGCGTTCGTTCGACTTCACCGCAAGTTGTCGTCGTCACGACTTCGGGTACCGCAACCTGCACCTGCTCGAGAGACGGTGGGGCTGGGGCTCGCGCTACTGGAACCCGACCAACCGCGAGCGCGTCGACCGCCGGTTCCTCGCCGACATGCTCGGCCATTGCGCCGGGCGGTCGTGGTGGCTGCGGTGGTCGTGCCGGGCGTGGGCGTGGATCTACTTCGTTGCCGTCCGCACGGCAGGAGGGTTGCACTGACGCAGGAACAGGGTCCGGCGACACGGCACCGTCGACCGTGCCGCACGACTCACCCGTGGGCCAACTGCAACACCTGGTGCAGGATCCGCGCGGTCGCACCCCACACGGTCTCATCGTCGAGTTCGAAGAAGTACACCGGCCACTCACCACGCTCGAGCCGCCAGATCTCCTCTCGGAAGGTGCCAGGACGCGTGAGGTCGGCCAGCGGGTGCCAGAACGCACGGTCGACCTCGGCCACCTGCGGAACCGGTTCGTGGCGTTCGTCGGTCACGCCCACGACGGGCACGATCCAGCTGCGGCTGACGACGGTCGCGATCGGGTCGAGTCGGCCGACGAGGTCGATGCGCGATCGATCGATCCCGACCTCCTCCCACGTCTCGCGCACCGCCGCCTCCTCGTACGACTCACCGCTGTCGAGTCGTCCTCCGGGGCACGACACCTCACCACGGTGCGAGCTCAGCTGCATCGTGCGTCGGGTGAGGAGCACCTCGGCCCCGTCGGGGCCGTCGGCGAGAAGGACGAGCACGGCCGACGGACGAGCACCGTCGAAGGCCGGCTCGAACACCGAGTCGTGATGGGTCGCGGCATGTCGGCGGACAGTGTCGGCCACGACGTGCGCAGGAGTGGATGCCGCGGGCACAGGCCACGGGGCCGCGCCACCGGGCGTCCAACCGGCGGGACGCGGGATGACCTGCTGGCCACCCCGACGCTGGGTCACTTCTGCGGGGTCCAACCCGAGTCGAGGAGCTGCTGGAGCACCAGGGGCAGGCCCGCCGTCTTGAGGCTGGCGAGGGTCTTGCCCGGCTGCTGCTCGCCGCGCTCCCACTCCTGCCACGCGGTGATCAGCTTCTGCAGGTCGGGGGCGGGGGCTTCGAACGACATGTCTCCACCCTATCGACGGCATCGGCGCGGCTCCCCTCGTGCTCGGCTTTCGCCGTCACGCAGCGGGCGCTGCCGCTCAGTCGTCGGAGCGCATGCGACGGAAGGCCTTCACACCCGACGCCGCGATCCGGCCAGCCGAACGGCCGATGTCGGTCGAGGTGTCTCCCGTCCGACCCGGCTGCGAGAGCACGGCCGAGACCGCACCCGCTCGACGCTCCGACTTGGGCGCCTTGACCTTCTGCTCGAACGAGCTGCCGAGGAACACCACGACATGGACGACGGCGATACCGATGAGGATCGCTCGCGACCCGCTGTCGACCTCGATCCAGGGCTGGAACGCAGCCACGAGTTCGAGCGCGATGACGAACGGATCGATGACGCGGTGCACCGAACGATGCATGACCTGGAACGCGGCGAGCGCGCCCTTCGTGATCCCGGCGTGCAGGACGACGACGCCGCCGACGACGGCCGGCACGAGCGGGGTCGGGCTCTGCAGACC
>JBEBDM010000322.1:0-5515 GCA_041156905.1 Actinomycetota bacterium
GGTACCGCTCACCACGAAGAAGAGCGGGATGAAGAACCCGAAGCCGAGCGACTCGAGGCGCGTCTGCACCTCGCCGACATGGGAGATCACGACGTGATACCCATCGCCGTTCTGACTCGCCGCGATCTCCTCGACGGCCTCTCCCTCCGCCGCGACGACAGCCGATGCCGGGCTGGTCGACCCGAGGAAGATGCGGGAGATCATCCCCGCCGCGAAGGCTCCGAGCAGGATGTCGAGGGAGAACTCCTCCGCCAGCCACACGAGGAACACGCACAGCACGACACACAGACGAACGCCCAACTGCGCACTCGAGTGAAGTGACCTGGAGATCAGCTCGACGATCCTCGGCTTGGCCGGTCGGGTCGCCAAGAGAGCGGAGACGGCCACCACGGACATGAAGGCGAGCAGCACAAGAGCGGTGTGCGCCGGCGCACCCCCTGTCAGGGCAACGCTGATCGCGATGATCGGACCGATCTCACCCACCGCGCCGGAGGTCATGCAGTGAAGGCCGAACCGGGTGCGAAGGACCCCGGAATCACCGAGGATCGGAAGGAGGGTCCCGACTGCGGTGGTGGTCAGGCATACGGCCACGAAGCGGACACCCGACGTGAGGTCGAGCGCGTGGAGCCCGAACGCCACGAGGATCCCGAGGACGAGTGTCACCGACCACGACGACGCGGCGAGGCGGAGTGGCCGACCGCGGACCTCGCTCGTGTCGACCTCGAACCCGGCGAGGAAGATGAGGAACACGAGGCCCATCTCCGCCATCACCGAGAGCACCTCACCGGTGTCGACGAGGTCGAGGACGTGCGGCCCGATGAGGATCCCGAGGCCGATCTCGATGACCACCCCAGGGATCCGGACCCAGCGGCGGACGCGATCGGCGACGAACGGACTCAGCGCCGCGATCAGGCTCACGAGGAGCAGGGAGCCGAGGATTCCGTCGAACATTGGCCGATGCTACGCGGGCCGTTGCGAGCCGAGCGGCGACACCTGATCAGTGCGAACGGATCAACAGCGGCACCACTCAGTGATGACCGGCGCCCGGGTTCTCCTGCACGAGTTCGATGAGGGTGCCGAAGCTGCCCTTGGGGTGGATGAAGGCGACCGTGGTACCCCGGCTGCCGGGGCGCGGTGCCTTGTCGATCGCCGTCGCACCGGCAGCGATCATCGCGTCGAGTGCCGCCTGGCAGTCGTCGACGCGGTAGCCGACATGGTGCAGACCCTCGCCGCGCTTCTCGATCGCCTTGGCGATCGGGCTATCAGGACGGGTCGCCGCCGTGAGTTGGATGTACGAGTCGGCGACCTTCACGAGGGCCTCCTCGACACCGTCGCTCTCGACGATCTCGCGGTGGTGCACCTCGGCACCGAAGGCGGCCGCGTAGTAGGCGATCGCGGCCTCGAGGTCGCGGACGGCGATGGCGATGTGGTCGATCTCTGTCAGCAGCATCCCGTCATCCTGCCACCACACCCCGGGCCACGAGCACCCGAGGAAGCGAAGATCAGGACTGCGGTCGGGCCGTGAGGACGTCGACGCCCGTCTCGGTGACGAGGATCGTGTGCTCGAACTGGGCGGTGCGCTTGCCATCGGCGGTGACAGCGGTCCAGCCGTCGTCGAAGGCCATGCGGTGCTGCCATGTCCCGAGGGTGATCATCGGTTCGATCGTGAAGGTCATGCCCGGCCGCATGATCATCGACGCCCGCTCGTCGTAGTAGTGCAGGACCTGGACGTCGGTGTGGAACTGCTCGCCGATGCCATGACCGATGAAGGCGCGCACGACTCCCATGCGGTGCTTCTTGGCATGGTTCTCGATCGCACGGCCGATGTCGCTCAGCGGACGACCCGGCACGACCGCCCGGATGCCCTCCCACATGCACTCCTCGGCGACGGTCACCAGTTCGCGGCTCGCCGGATCGACATCGCCCACGAAGAACGTGGCATTGCAGTCGCCGTGCACGCCGCCGATGAAGGCGGTGACGTCGAGGTTGACGATGTCGCCGTCGAGGAGGACCCGACTGTCGGGGATCCCGTGGCAGATGACCTCGTTCACCGACGTGCAGACGCTCTTCGGGTACCCGTGGTAGTTGAGCGGGCTCGGGTACGCACCGCGCTCGATGCACGCCTCGTGGACGAACACGTCGATCTCGTCGGTGGTGATCCCGGGGCGCACCATCTCGCCGGCGAGGGCGAGGATCTCGGCTGCCACGACACCGGCGTGCCGCATGCGCTCGATGATCTCCGGCGTCTTCACACGGGGCTCGGCCCACCGCGGCACTTGGCCGGTCGCGGCATACGGCGGCGCCGCGATGTGCGCGGGAACGGTGCGCATCGGGCTGATCACCCCCGGGAGGACGCGACCCTCGAGCGGCTTGTGGCAACGCTTGTACTTGCGACCACTCCCGCACCAGCAGGCGTCGTTCGCCTGGGGCAGCACGGTGGGAGGCGTCGTCGACATGCCCCGAGTCTACGGGGTGGGGCGTCGCGCCCGTCCGGCCCTGCTGGGTAGGACGGACTGGGGACGACAGGCCGGGCACGACGGGCTGTCCACGATGGGTCTCGTGAGATTGTGACGAAGGTCCCTCCGAACGGGCCTCCCCGTGTGATTGCCTAACGCCATGGCCGACTCCACCACCGACGTCTCGCCCGAGGGGAACGCGACCATCAAGGTCTTCCTGCTCGACGATCACGAGATCGTCCGGCGTGGTGTCCGCGAACTCATCGACTCCGAGGACGGACTCGAGGTCGTCGGTGAGGCCTCCACTGCGGCCGAGGCCGTCAGCCGGATCCCGGCCGTGCGACCCGACGTCGCCGTGCTCGACGTCCGTCTGCCCGACGGCAGTGGGGTCGAGGTCTGCCGTGAGGTCCGCAGTCAGCTCCCCGGCCTCGCCTGCCTGATGCTCACGTCGTTCAGCGATGACGATGCCCTCTTCGAGGCGATCATGGCCGGCGCATCGGGATACGTCCTGAAGCAGATCCGTGGCAACGACCTCGTCACCGCGATCCGCCGGGTCGCTCGCGGCGAGTCACTGCTCGACCCTACGGTCACCACCAAGGTGCTCCACCGGCTGCGCAACCCCTCCGAGGAGGACGAGCGGCTCGCCAAGCTCACCCCGCAGGAGCGCAAGATCCTCGACCTCATCGCCGAGGGTGCGACCAACCGCCAGATCGGTACCGAGCTGCACCTCGCCGAGAAGACGGTCAAGAACTACGTCTCGAACATGCTGATGAAGCTCGGCATGAGCCGTCGCACCGAGGCTGCCGTGTTCGCCGTGAAGGCCGGCGTCGGCCGTCACGACGACTGACCGCACGGTCGATTTCGCCGACGGGGTCGCTGGCTCAGTCGCCGACCGGGACGTTCCAGCGCACCACGGTGCCGGAGCCATCCCCTGACGACACCTTGCAGGTGCCCCCGAGCCGCTGGGCGCGGTCGTGCATGTTCAGCAAGCCGCTCCCGAGACGGTGCGAGGCAGGAATGCCGTCGCCGTCGTCGCTCACCACGAGCTGGAGACGGTCGGCCGAGTGCATCAGCGACACCTCGACACGACGCGCGTGGGCGTGTCGGGCGACGTTGCTGAGCGCCTCGCGGACGACGGCAGCCACTTCGGCGGTGACCTCGTCGGTCACCGTGTCGAGCACGCCGCTGAAGTGCAACGTGGGGCGGAACCCGAGGACCCGTGCGGATTCGTCGACGAGGTCGTTGACCACCACGCGCACCGTACGGCCAGCGCTGCGCTTGTTCGCGAGTCCGAAGATCGCGGTACGCAGTTCGCGGATCGCATCGTCCTGGTCGTCGATGATCCGTTCGATCTTCTGACGCGCCTTCTCGGGAACCGTCCCGAGAACACTCTGGAGGATCAGGCCCGACGCGAACAGCCGCTGGATCACCGTGTCGTGGAGGTCGCGGGCGATCCGCTCGTGGTCCTCGGCCAACATCACGCGGTGCCGGGCGGCGGCGAGTTCCTCGTCGGCGAGTCGGGTCTGGGTGACGTCGCGGATCGTGGCGATCACCATCGAGAAGCCCTCGATGTCGACCGGGGCCAGCGAGATCTCGACAGGGAAGACGGTTCCGTTCGAGCGTCGGGCGGCAAGGTCGAGCCCGCGACCCATCGCCCGACGACGCGGAGCACGGGCGTACCCAGCGCGGTGCTCCTCGTGGGCGGCCTGCGCGTCGTGAGGAAGGAGCATCTCGATCCGCTGACCCAGCAGTTCGGAGCGGTCGTAGCCCACGAGCCGCTCGAGCTCACGGTTGACGAGCACGATCGATCCGGAGTCGTCGACGATGACGACACCGTCGGGCATCGCCTCGACCACCTCCAGCAGCCAGCGCTGGTCGCTCTCCCGCTCACGCACCTCGACATCGTGGCACGGCCCGTCGCCCTCAGGAGAAGAATCGGAGCGTGGGTCGGCGGGGTGGGAGACTCGTGCCATGACCCGTCACCACGAAGCGGACGATTCCGCTCCGATCGGCACACGTCATCTGTCCACGCCCGACCACGGCACGTTGTCCGGGCCCACCTGATGGCCCGACGCTCCTTCAGCGAACCGGTCGTCATCGTCGGGGCGGGTGCGGGTGGGCTCGTCACGGCACTCGGCCTCCACGCCGCCGGGATCGAGTGCGACGTGTACGAATCGGTCGACGACGTGCGTGAGCTAGGTGTCGGCATCAACCTGCTCCCCCACGCGGCGCGCGAACTCGATGCACTCGGATGCCTCGGGGCACTCGAGGCAGCGTCGGTCCAGCCCACCACGTTGCGGTACTTCACCCGGCGGGGCCAGCAGATCTGGAGCGAGCCACGGGGCAGGGCGGCCGGCTACCGGTGGCCACAGCTCTCGATCCACCGGGGCGTCCTGCAGACGACCCTGCTCGAGATCGTCAGCGAGCGACTCGGTGCCGACCGCATCCACACCGGACACCACCTCACCGGCCTCGAGAGCGACGACCACGGAGCGACCGCGCACTTCTCCGCCGGTCGACGCGGCCCTCACCTCACCAGCGTGCACGGACCGGTCGTGATCGCCGCCGATGGCATCCACTCGGCCGCCCGTGCGATCCGTTACCCCGACGAGGGGATGCCGCGCTGGAACGGAGCGATCCTGTGGCGCGGTACCGCCGAGGTCGACCCGGTCTTCGACGGGCGCACGATGGTCTGGGCCGGACACCCCGACCACAAGTTCGTCGGCTACCCCATCAGGGATCTCCCCGACGGCCGTCAGCTGTTCAACTTCATCGCCGAGTTCCGCACCGAGGGCCTCGAACTCGCCGAGCGGGAGGACTGGAACCAGCCCGGCGTGCTCGACGACTACATCGGTCGATTCGAGGACTGGACGTTCGACTGGCTCGACGTGCCGGCCCTGATCCGTTCCTCCCCGGGCACGTTCCGTTTCCCGATGGTCGACCGCGACCCGCTGGATCGCTGGACCTTCGGACGCACGACCCTCCTCGGTGACGCCGCCCACCCGATGTACCCGATCGGCTCGAACGGTGCATCCCAGGCGATCCTCGACGCCCGCACC
>JBEBDM010000323.1:0-4873 GCA_041156905.1 Actinomycetota bacterium
TCGCAGATCGCGGCGACGTTGCCGGTGAGGTCACCGACGGTCGGGTTCAGCTGGGCGAGTGCGAGACGCAGCCGGTTCACGCCGTCAGGCTACGCCCGCACGGCCGTGGCAGGCGCGAGCGAACCCACCCCCGACCTCAGCGGGCCCCGTCAGCAGATCCTCTCAGCACACGTCATCGCCGGGAAGGACCGGAGTCACCGACATCTGGTACGTGACACCGTCCTCCTCGAAGAACGTGAGCTGGTTCGCGGAGGTGAACAGGTCACCCACGGCCGAGGCCGCCACCGTCGTGCACGCCTGTCCGACGCTGTTCGGGTAGGCCACCTCGGCCAGCACCACACCCGTCCCTGCCGGCCACGGAACGACGGTCGGATCGGGAGGCCCGGTGATCGTGCCGGGGTCGGCCTCGATGGCAGCGAACCGCCAGGCGTCGGGGACGAACAGTTCGTCGGCCCCGACGCTCGCTCCCACCAGGGTCGGCAGGTCGCCGAGACGCTGGATGACCGAGAGCAGATTGGCGCGATCGGTGGTGGAGTCGATGTCGTCGCCGAACCCGAGTGCGTAGGCACTGTGGGTGTAGGTGACACCGTCGGCCGTCACGCGCAGCACGGTGGTGCTGGCATCGGCGATGCCGACGCCGTCGGGGAGTTCGTAGCCCGGGGCCGGATCAACGAAGATCCCCTCGTCGCGCAGCATCGCCAGGATCGTCTGCACCCCCGCCTCGGTGATGGTGCGGACCATGACCGGGCTCGCCAACGGTCCGGGGTAGATCTCGGCGACCGCACCGGGAGTGAAGACCCGACCGTCACCGCTGATCACGAGGTTCGGCGGGTACATGGCCATCCACTCCGGCATCATCCCGCCCTCCCACGAGATTCTCAGGATCTCGGTGTCGGGCCCGCTCGGGTGGGTGATCCCCGGCTCCGGAGTGCTCGAGCCGGGAGCGGTCGTGTCGGGCACGCTCGGGTCGGTACCCGGACTGGTCGTCGGGTCGCCACACGCCGCGAGCAGCGACGTGAGGGTCGGCACGGAGAGGCCGCCGAGGGCGAGGGAGGCGAGGAGCCGACGACGACTCCAGACCGTGGGGACCTGACCGGGGAGTGGCTGGCGTGTGCTCATGCCCCTACGACGCCCCCGGCACCGCACGTGGTTCCCTCGTATCTCGGAGAGCCTCATCCCGGGGAGACGGCACGATCCACTGGTCCGCCGACATCCGCACAGTCCCGGGACGGTTCACACGCCGTTCACATTCGGGCAATGGGAGAGAAATGGCCGACCGGCAGGCTGTGCGAGCCCCTTCCACCTGAACAAAGGACAGCCCGTGGCCTACCAAGCCGAATACATCTGGATCGACGGCACCGAGCCGACGCCCCTCCTCCGCTCGAAGACCAAGATCGTCGCCGACGGCAAGACCCCGCCGGTGTGGGGCTTCGACGGCTCCTCCACCAACCAGGCCCCCGGCGACAAGAGCGACTGCATGCTCCAGCCGGTGTTCACCTGCCCCGACCCGATCCGCGGTGGCGACAACGTGCTCGTGCTGTGCGAGGTCTTCCTCTCCAAGGACGGCAAGCCGCACCCGACCAACACCCGCGCCGCCTGCGCCAAGGCCGCCAAGAAGTTCGCCAAGCAGGAGATGATCTTCGGCATCGAGCAGGAGTACACCCTGCTCAAGGTCGACGGCACCCCGCTCGGCTTCCCCGACGGCGGCTTCCCCGCCCCGCAGGGCCCGTACTACTGCGGCGTCGGCACCGGCCGCGTCGTCGCCCGTGACCTCATCGAGGACCACACCCAGGCCTGCCTCGACGCCGGTCTGCTGATCGAGGGCACCAACGCCGAGGTCATGCCCGGTCAGTGGGAGTTCCAGATCGGTGCCGCCGACGCGCTCACCGTGAGCGACCACCTCACCGTGGCCCGCTGGCTGCTCCACCGCATCGCCGAGGACTACAACATCGTCGTCAGCCTCGCCGCCAAGCCCCAGAAGGGCGACTGGAACGGCGCCGGTGCGCACACCAACTTCTCGACGAAGGCGATGCGCGAGGACACGAACATGAAGGCCATCAAGGCCGCCTGCGAGGCCATCGGCAAGAAGGTCCAGCTGCACGTGTCGAACTACGGCGACGACATCGAGAGCCGCCTCACCGGCGCCCACGAGACCGCCCCGTACAACAAGTTCAGCTACGGCGTCTCGAACCGCGGTGCGAGCATCCGTATCCCGTGGCAGGTCGAGATCGCCGGTCGCGGCTACGCCGAGGACCGTCGTCCGAACGCCAACATGGACCCCTACACGGTCACCCGTCTCCTCATCGAGACGGTGTGCGGCGCCGCCGCCTCCTGATCGAGGACGTCGTTCAACAACGTCGGAACGGGGGCCGGGCGACCGGCCCCCGTTCTGCTTTTCCGCCCTCCGTGGCACACTTTCCCCTTCCCCACGCACCGAGGGAGCCCCGATGCTCGACCAACAACGCGACTACGTGCTGCGCACCGTGGAGGAACGCGGCGTCCGACTGATCCGCCTGTGGTTCACCGACGTCCTCGGCAACCTCAAGAGCTTCGCCATCAGCCCGGCCGAACTCGAGAACGCCCTCGAGGACGGGATGACCTTCGACGGTTCGTCGATCGACGGCTTCAGCCGCATCCAGGAGGCCGACGTCCTCGCGATCCCCGACCCGAACACCTTCGAGGTCCTCCCCTGGAGCGACCCCAAGGCGGTCGAGGCACGCGTCTTCTGCGACATCCACAACCTCGACGGCACGCCGTTCGAGGGCGACCCGCGGCAGGTGCTGCGCCGCAACCTGCGCGCCGCGCACGAGCAGGGCTTCACCTTCTACATCGCCCCCGACATCGAGTTCTTCTACTTCGCCCCGCCGGTGCCCGGTCAGGCGCCTGCGCTGCTCGACGACGCCGGGTTCTTCGACCTCACCACGAACGACGTCGCCGGCTCGCTGCGCAAGGAGACCATCCGCACGCTCGAGACGATGAGCATCCCGGTCGAGTACTCGTTCCACGAGGACGCACCGAGTCAGCACGAGATCGACCTGCGGCACACCGACGCGCTGACGATGGCCGACAGCATCATGACCTTCCGCCTCGTCGTGAAGGAGGTCGCCGCCAAGCAGGGTGTGCACGCCACGTTCATGCCCAAGCCGCTCGAGAGCGTGCAGGGCAGCGGCATGCACCTGCACCTCAGCCTGTTCCACGGCGACGACAACGGCTTCCACGCCACCGACGACCCGTACAACCTGTCGCCCACCGCCAAGCACTTCATGGCCGGCCTCCTCCGCCACGCCGCCGAGATCACCGCCGTCACCAACCAGACGGTCAACTCCTACAAGCGTCTGGTCCCCGGCTTCGAGGCGCCGGTGCACATCAGCTGGGCACGCAACAACCGCAGTGGTCTCATCCGTGTGCCGATCCCCAAGCGCGGCAACCCCAGCGCCACCCGGCTCGAGTACCGCTCACCCGATCCGGCGACCAACCCGTACCTCGCGTTCAGCGTCCTGCTGGCCGCCGGTCTCAAGGGTGTGGCCGAGAAGTACGAACTGCCCGCCGAGGCCGACGCCAACCTGTTCGAGCTCGACGACGCCGCTCTGCGCTCGCAGGGGATCGACACGCTCCCGCAGTCGCTCAACGACGCGCTGCGCGTGATGGAGAACTCGACCCTCGTGCGCGAGGCGCTCGGCGAGCACATCTTCGAGTGGTTCCTGCGCAACAAGCGTCGCGAATGGCGTGGCTACAAGACCCACGTGAGCCAGTACGAGCTCGATCGGTACCTGAGGTCGCTGTAGTGGAACCGTTGGCGGTCTATCCCGATCCGCCCTCCCCTGAACTGGCGCGCACGCTCGACCTCGCTGGCTACCGCTGGAAGGCCGTGGGAGGTGCCGACGACGCCGTCGCCACCGAGCCGCCCAACGGCTGGGGAGGTGCGGTGGTCACCGTCGACCCCGACGACCCCGAGCTCGCGTGGGCGTTCTGCCGTTCGCTGCGCAAGCGCGACACCCCCGTGGGGCCGCTCCTGCTCCTCGTGGGTGGTGGCCAGCTCGTCGACCTCGAACATCGCGACGAGCTCTACGACGACTTCTGCCTCAACCCGTTCCACCCCACCGAGCTGCAGGCCCGACTCCGACACCTCCTCCACCGCAGCGGAGATGCACCGCGCGGCGAGCTCGTCGAGCAGAGCGGCCTCATGCTCAACCTCGAGACCTACCAGGCGAGCATCGAGGGTCGGCCGCTCGACCTCACGTACATGGAGTACGAGTTGCTGAAGTTCCTCGCCCAGAACCCGGGCAAGGTCTTCACGCGCGAGATGTTGCTCAGCCGGGTGTGGGGCTACGAGTACTACGGCGGTGCTCGCACCGTCGACGTCCACATCCGGCGTCTGCGCGCCAAGCTCGGCGAGGAGCACGCCAACCTGATCCAGACCGTGCGGAGCGTCGGTTACCGCTTCGGCACTGGACGCTGGTCCTGACCTAGCCCTCGCCGGCCAGCGACTCCTCGAGCAGGCGCATCGACGCCTCGGGGAGGGTCGTGTGCACGAGACGGGCGAACGGGAAGCGTGTCAGTTCCTGGGCGAGCGCCCCGACGTCGAGGTCCTCGAGCAGCAGCACCACGGTCACGGTGCCGGGCTGCACGGCGTCGCGGAACCACGCCACCCACTCGTCGGGGACACCGAGGTCGATGACCTTGGCCATCCCGGCACCCATCCCCGCGCCGACGGCACCACCGACGACCCAGCCCACCGGACCACCGAACATCAGGCCGAGCAGGCTGCTCCACATCGCGCTCGAGAGCGCCGAGCGGCCCGGCTGCGGGTCGATGGTCTCGCGGACCGCCGTGCGTCCGGTGTCGTCCTTCTGGACGATCACCGCGTCGCGCA
>JBEBDM010000324.1:0-8431 GCA_041156905.1 Actinomycetota bacterium
CATGGTCGCGTGGTGCGCGCAGAACGCCCCGAAGTGGAACCCGATGAACGCGTGCAGCTACCACCTCCAGGAGGCGGGCTGCACGCCGGTGCAGGAGATCGCGTTCTCCCTCGCCACCGCGATCGACATCCTCGACTCGGTCCGTGACTCGGGCCAGATCGGCGACGAGGGCTTCGCCCAGGTCTTCGGCAGCATCTCGTTCTTCGTCAACGCCGGTGTGCGCTTCATCGAGGAGACGTGCAAGATGCGCGCCTTCACCGAGCTGTGGGAGCGCATCGGCCGCGAGCGTTACGGGGTCACCGACGCCAAGGCTCTCCGCTTCCGCTATGGCGTGCAGGTCAACAGCCTCGGCCTCACCGAGATGCAGCCCGAGAACAACGTCCAGCGCATGGTGCTCGAGATGCTGGCCGTCACTCTCTCCAAGAACGCTCGTGCACGCAGCGTCCAGCTTCCCGCCTGGAACGAGGCCCTCGGCCTGCCCCGGCCCTGGGACCAGCAGTGGTCGCTGCGCATCCAGCAGGTACTTGCGTTCGAGAGCGACCTGCTCGAGTACGACGACATCTTCGACGGATCGCACGTGGTCGAGGCCCGCACGGCCGAACTGCGCGACGCGGCGTGGGCCGAGCTGCAGGAGATCCTCGAGCTCGGCGGCGCGTTCGCCTCGATCGACGACCTGAAGGGCCGCCTCGTGCGCTCGATGGCCGAGCGCACCCGCCGCATCGAAGCCGGTGAGCAGATCGTGGTCGGCGTCAACGCATACGGCACGAGCGAGCCGTCGCCGCTCGACACACCCGGCAACATCCTCACCGTCGATCCGGCCGTCGAGGCCGAACTCATCGACGAGATCCGGGCGTGGCGTGCCTCGCGTGACCAGACGGCCGTCGACCGCGCCCTCGCCGACCTCCGCACCGCCGCCGAGGACGGCTCCAACATCATGCCGCCCTCGATCGCGCTGGCGAAGGCCGGTGGCACCACCGGCGAATGGGCCGCCTGCCTGCGTTCGGTGTTCGGCGAGTTCCGTGCACCCACGGGAGTGAATGCCGCTGTCGGCCGTCGCGTCGGCGAGCTCGCCGAGGTGGCCGAGTACGTCCGCACACTCGCCGGCGGGCCGCCCCGCTTCCTCGTCGCCAAGCCCGGCCTCGACGGACACAGCAACGGAGCCGAGCAGATCGCCGTCGCCGCCCGTGATGCCGGCATGGAGGTCGTGTACAGCGGCATCCGGATGACGCCCGAGCAGATCGTCGCCAGCGCGCGCGACGAGGATCCCGACGTCATCGGCCTCTCGATCCTCTCCGGGTCGCACATGGAGCTCGTCCCGGCGATCATCGACCAGCTGCGTGCCGAGGGTGTCGACATCCCCGTCGTCGTCGGTGGGATCATCCCCGAGGACGATCGTCAGCGTCTCCTCACGGCTGGTGTCAGCGCGGTCTACACGCCCAAGGACTTCCAGCTCTCGCGCATCATGCGCGACGTCGCCGAACTCACGGCCGCCCACAGAGCCGGCTGAGAGAACACCACGCCGACGTCATCCGTCGGCACACACCACTCAGACGTGGGCGGGCTGCTGCGAACGGATCCAGTCCTCGAGGTGCGGGGTGCACTCGACGCTGGTGATCAGGCCGTAGCGAGGGGCGGTGCCGTTGTGCACCACGACGTGCCACAAGCGCTGGGTGTCGACGACGAAACGTGAGTACTTGGGCAGCGGTACCCGCCGCTCGGTCTCGCGGATCGGGAGGCCCTCGTCGTCGAGGTCCATCAGCAGCATGTAGCTGTCGGGGTCGTCGGTCAGCTCGACCCAGGTCCGCACGACCCATCCGGTGCCAGCGGGGTTGAACCGGTTGTTGTCGTCACGGTGGAACGAACGCAGGGCAGTCTCGTGGTCCTGCGGCTCGAGCTTGATGATCCGGACGCGACCGAAGTTCGCTCCGATCGAGTCGACGTAGGCCTTGAGGGTCGGGGCCTTCTCGGAGTTGGTGGTCCAGAGGGCGTCCTTGTCGGTCTTGCCCTTGTCCCAGAACCCGCGGCAGTCGAGCTGGCCGTCGGCCGAAGCGAGCGGGGCGAAGTTCGTGTCGCCGCCGCTCTTCCAGTCCATGTACTCCAGGCCCTGCCACTCGGCGGGATCGATCGTGCCGGGATACGGGGCCAGCGCCACGAACCCGTCCTTCTCCAGCGACGGACACAGGTAGTGCTCGGTGCGGCGCGGGATCGCGACGCTCCAGTGTTCCTTCGTCGGCCAGAAGCTCATGCAGCGAGTGTATCCGTGGACGTTTTTCGGCGTCAGGGACCTACGTCCCGTCCGCCGTGCGTCACAGGAACCAGCCCGAGACGGAGAACACCACCCGAGCCCGGTCCATCGTCCCGATCGACACGAGCGCCGGACCTTGATCGACCACGGACGTCGGGATCATCACGGTGTTGGCGCGAGCGACTCCAGGACGATCGCCATTGGCGTTGGCCCACGCCCACGGGGCCATCCCCGCCGGTCCGGCCTGCAGGGGCGACCGCAGATCGGGGATCACCGTCGCGGTGCCGAGTACCGCGGATGCACAGCGCGGGATCGAGCTGCGCCCCGACACCCACGTCGTGCGCATCCCGGCCGACGACGACTGGGCCCGCTCGTCGCGCACGACGGCCGGCCTCACCGGGACGAACAGGCCCGACAGCGAGGGAGGCGCCGAACTGTCGGTGTACCAACCCACGACGTCGACGACGAGGTGGGTCGCCATACCCGTGTGCAGCGCGACCCGACCCGACGCGTCGACGGAGGCCACGACCAGCGACGACCGTGTCTGGCCGGCACCCGACGCCACCACGTCGTGCCATGCACCGCGCACCATCGTGGGACGACCGACCTGCACCCATCCCGCCGACGCTGTTGAGGAGGCCGCGACCTGGAGCACGACGGCACTGACCCCCGACGACGGCACACCGCCCCGACCCGCCACCGTGACAGGGATCGTCGCGCCCACGCCGGGCATGCCCGACGACCATCCGACGAGACTCCCCGGGCGGGTGTCGAGGAGCCGCGCTGGTGACACGGGGACGAACCTCCCCGCACGCGACGGGCCGGTCCGCGGCACCGTGTACCCGACGACGGTCAGCGTCCAGCCGGTGTCGATGCTCTGTCGGAGCGCGACGCGGCCCCGGCTGTCGAGTGGCGCCACCGCCGTGACCGCTGCACCACCGTCGACGACCCGTAGGTTCCAGGCCGCCGTCGGTGCACCCGACGGAGGCATCACGGTCAGGGTTCCGTTCCCTGATGGATTGGTGGCCTCGATCACGAGGGTGACACTCGTCGCCGTCGACGGGATCGGCCCGTACCCGCCTGCCTGCAGGAGGGTCGTGGTTCCGGCCGCCTGACGTCCGGCGGTGGAGTGGAGGACGAGCGGCGTGATGGGCCTGAAGGCGCTCAGGCCGGCGACACCTCCGTACTGCGGGGTCGGTGTCATCCGGCCAGCGAAGACCTGGGCCATCCAGACACGCCCGTCGGGCGTGCGCGTGATGCCGATCCCCATCTCGGTGGTGTTCGGGAGGAGCAGGTTCTCTCGGTGGGGCGGCGAGTTCTCGAGCCCGTGGATGACTTCGTCGAGGCTTCCGGCATAGCCGAGGTTCTCCCCCAGCACCGTCCAACCCGGGGACACCCCGTCGGAGATCGTCGAGTGCACGAGCCCCTTGTCGCGGTCGGCCAGGTACTCGATCCAGTCCTGCGCCTTGTGCATCAGCTCGGCGCTCATGGTCAACGGGCCGCGGCCGTTCGTCGCACGGAACGAGTTGATGAGATCAGCTGCCCGCTGCTCGGCCCCCACAGGGCACGTGGCTGGCTGCACAGTGGTGAGCGACAGGGATCTCGCCATCAGCTCGGGGCTCTGTCCGAGCGCACCCGCGATCGGGGCAACGCCGCCTCCGCTTCCGACCGCAGTCAATGTCAGCGCACCCGCGACGAGGAACCACCGACGACGCACCGTGGTCACGCTCCGGCCGTGGTCTCGGCCCCCGGGACCTGGTCGGTGCCCGCCGGCGTGGTGATGCTCGGCGGCGGCACCAGGATGCGTGCCCCGGCCTCGATGTGGTCGGGGTCGTCGATCGAGTTGAGCGTCGACAACTCCTCCATCGTCACCCGGAACTTCTCGGCGATCGAGGCCAGCGAGTCGCCCGGGAGGATCACGTACTCGCCGAGGGTCGTGGTGGTGGCCTCGTAGACGGTGGTCGAGGTCGTCGAGGTCGTGATCATGGCGGGCATCGTGTTGCCGACGAACACCTCGTCGCTGCAGGCCACGGCCACCGGGAAGATCCCGGCGAGCACGCTGAACAGCCAGATCCGACGCATGCAGGGAGCCTATGCGGGTTGGGTGCCGCGACCGACCGCGCCCTAGCCTGCAAGGGTGATCGAGACCCCCGCGGACGCCCCGCTGCCGACCTTCCCGGGCGCCCGCACCCCCGACCGCGAGTACCTGCTCCGGCCGGCCGGCGTGGGGATCGCGGTCCACGAATGGGGCGACGAGGCGGCACCTCCCCTGTTCCTGATGCACGGCGGGTTCGACTTCGCCCGCACCTACGACGAGTTCGCTCCGCGCCTCGCCGACGTCGGGTGGCGGGTCGTCGCCTGGGACCAGCGCGGTCACGGCGACAGTGAGCACACCGCCCTCTACGGCTGGGACGCCGACATCCGCGACGCGATCGGGGTGATGTCGTCGATCACCTCGCGACCCGCTCCCGTCGTCGGGCACAGCAAGGGCGGGGCGCTGATGATCCAGCTCGCCGATGCAGAGCCGTTCCGCTTCAGCCACCTCGCCAACCTCGACGGGCTGCCGTCGAAGCGGCCGATGAGCGACCTCTCCGAGACCGAGCGCACGCGCATGATGGCGAGCGACATCGCCGGGTGGCTCGACCACCGGCGCTCGGTGGCCGAGGCGGCGCGCAAGCCCGGCACCCTCGACGAGCTCGCCGAGCGGCGCGCCAAGATGAACCCCCGGCTCCCGCTCGAGTGGCTGCGGTACCTCGTCACGGTCGGCGCCCGTCACGACGCCGACGGCTGGCGCTGGAAACTCGACCCCTCGATGCGGTTCGGCGGCTTCGGACCCTGGCGTCCGGAGTGGACCGCCACCCGCCTTCCGGGTCTCGGCATGCCCTTCCTCGGCGTGATGGGTGGGCAGATGGAACCGATGGGCTGGGGCACGACGCCCGACCAGATCATCCCGTTGATCCCGCGGGGTGGGCATCTCGAGGTGCTCGACGACGTCGGACACTTCGTCCACGTCGAACAGCCCGAGCTCGTGGCCGGCCTCGTCCTCGACTTCCTCGGGAGCCCGCGATGAACACGGTTCTCCTCACGCACAACAGGGTCGAACTCGCGTTGCACCAGTTGCGCGACGGCGACCCCGCCGGACACGCGTTGCTCCTCCTGCACGGTCTCGGAGAGGCGTCCCCCACGACCACCCCCGACTGGACCGAGACCTGGGCCGGCCCGGTGTGGGCGCTCGACTTCACCGGCCACGGCGCCAGCACGGTGCCGCACGGCGGTGGGTACTCGGCCGAGATCCTGCTCGCCGACGCCGACGTGGCCCTCTCCCACACCGGTCCGGCCACCGTGGTCGGCCGGGGAGTGGGTGCCTACGTCGCACTCCTCATCGCCGGTTCACGCCCTGCGCTCGTGCGCGGTGCGATCCTTGTCGACGGACCGGGCCTGTGGGGCGGGGCCAGCGGGCCGACCTCGGCCAGCTATCCGGTGCTCGATCCTGCTCCCGGCACCACACCCGACCCGTTCGCCTTGCTCGAGCTCTCCCGCGACCTGCGCCCCCGCGACTACGCCGCCCTGTTCGTCCGTCTCGCTCTCGAGGGGTCGGGGCTCGACGAGCCGGTCACGGTCGTCGCGAGCGTGCGACCGCCGTGGCTCGAGTCGGTGGTGCAGGAGGTCGGCGTGGTCGAGACCACGAACCTGGCCGCTGCACTCGCCCGCTACGCCTGAACTGCCCCGGGCTGCACTGCGCTCACTCGCCCGGCCGGGTCAGGTCTCGCGGTGGGAGACGAAAGCCGCGAGGGCGACCAGTTCGTCGACGGCCGTCGGCTCGAGCGGAGCCTGACGGATCCCGACGATGGCCTCGTCGGTGAGCCGCACGATCGTCGCCTCGAGGTCGGCCAGGGCGCCGGTCTCGACGATGACCTGCTGCACCCGCGCCACGTCGGTGTCGGAGAGCGTGGCGGTGCCGACGAGGGCCAGAACCTCGGCCTGGGCGGGAGTGGCCGCTTCCACGGCTCGCGCCATGAGCGGCGTCGGCTTGCCCTCGCGAAGGTCGCCGCCCACCGGCTTGCCGGTCACCGACTCGTCGCCGAAGGCGCCCATCACGTCGTCGCGCATCTGGAACGCATCGCCGAGCGGCAAGCCGTAGGCGCTCAACGCGGGAAGCAACTCGGCGGCTCGGTCGGGCGCGGCGAGCATCGCCCCGAGGTGGAGAGGACGCTCGATCGTGTACTTCCCGCTCTTGTAGCGGCAGATCCTCTCAGCGGTCACCCGTGAGCGCGAGTTCTGCACACTGCCGACGATGTCGAGCACCTGACCGATGTTCAGCTCGATCCGCAGTTCGTCCCAGACGTCCCAGGCCGTGCGGTTGCACCCCGCGAGCAGACGATCGGCGAACACGAACGCGAGGTCACCGACGAGGATCGCGACACCGTCACCGAAGCGACGCGCATCGCCCGCCCAGCCCGACTTCCGGTGGCGCTCGGTGAAGACCGTGTGGGTCGTCGGCGCGCCCCGGCGGCTGTCGGCGTCGTCCATCACGTCGTCGTGGAAGAGGGCGAAGGCGTGCATCAACTCGAAGGCCGCACCTGCGTCGACCACCGACGGGTCGTCCGCCCGGCCACCGGCACCGACGAATCCCCAGTGGCAGAACGCCGGGCGTAGTCGCTTGCCTCCACCGAGGACGAGACGACCGATCTCCCCGATCGGGTCGGCGAGCGTCGGATCGAACGCTGTCCACCGCTGCTCCTCGGCCGCGAGCACGGCCGCCAGCCGGGCCTCGACTCGGGCGGCGATGTCGCTCAGCGACGCGGGAGCGGGTGCGATGGCCACGCCGTCAGGCTAGGCGCACTCGACCGCCGACCGGCCTTCGCCCCCGGACACCCCGTCAGTCGTCGGAGAGCTGGGCGACCACGGTCTCGATCTGGAGCCGGGCGCTACCGATCCGCTCGCGGCAGAACGTGATCAGGGCCGCTGCGCGAGCCACCTCGTTCGCCAGGACGTCGACGTCGACATCGGGGCGGTCGAGCCGGGCGAGGATCTCGTCGAGTTCGGCGAGGGCCTCGGCGTACCCCTCGGCCACGGCCCCGTCGGCAGTCTTCTTGGCACTCATGAGTGTGTCTCCTCCACACGGCTCGTCGCCGTGCCTGTCTGGAACGTGGTGACGACGACGTCGCCGACGCGGAGGTCGGAGGCGTCGCGGACGGTACGGCCGTCGGCCGTGCGGGTGATGCTCCAGCCGCGGGCCATCGTCGTGGCCGGGTCGAGCAGTCGCAGCCGCTCGGCGATCGAGTCGAGTCGACCGACGTGGGCATCGGCGACCTGCGGCATGCGAGCAAGGGTGGCGGACGCTGTTGCGAGCCCGAGCGACGCCCTGTCGAGGACGTGGCCGGCCGTGATGACGAGCCGGTCGGAGCGACTCGCGAGCCGGCTCGTCCCGCGCTCGACTCCGGCCCGGACGTGCTGGGCGATCGAGTGTGTGGTCCGGTCGAGACGCTCAGTGGCGGAGCCGACGTGGCCCACGGCGAGCGACTCGATCTCACTCCACGCGTCCTCGACCTGCTCGACGAACTCCTGCACGAGGGCGACGAGTCCGGCTGCTGTGGCCGTGGGTGTCTTGAACCTCGTGTGCGCCACCTCGTCGGCGACGCTGGTGTCGATCTCGTGGCCGATGCCGGTGAACACGGGCAGCGGCGAGCGGGCGATGGCCTGTGCGATCTCCTCGGTGTCGAAGGCCGCCAGGTCGGTACGGCTGCCACCGCCACGAATCACGACCACGACGTCACGGTCGCCGTGCCGTCCGAAGGCGTCGATCGCGGCAGCGACCTCTCCGGGAGCAGTGGCACCCTGCACCCGACAGTCGATGACCCGGATGTCGAAGCCGAGGCCGCTCGACTGGATCTCCTTGGTGAAGTCGGCGTAGGCAGCGCTGCCGACGCTCGTGACGAGACCCACCCAGAGCGGCACCACCGGTACGTCGAGCTGCCGGTTGAGGTCGTAGAGCCCGCGCTCACGCAACGACCGAACGAGTTCCTCGCGCGCCATCACGAGGTCGCCCAAGGTGAAGCGCGGGTCGATGTCGGTGACCTTGATGCTCAGCTTGCCGTACTGCCCGTAGTAGTCGGGCGTGCCCCGCACGCGCACCTTCACACCGTCGGCGAGCGACTCGATCTCACTCCACGCGTCCTCGACCTG
>JBEBDM010000325.1:0-4170 GCA_041156905.1 Actinomycetota bacterium
GCTACGGAATGGCGGCACTCGGCAAGGTGATCGTGGCCGCGGCGACCGTCTGGCCGATGGTCCTCGTCGGTCGTGTCGTCGACCGGCTCGGCAAGGGAGTGCGCTCCGCTCCGCGCGATGCCCTGATCGCGGGCTCGACGTCGGACGAGCACATGGGGCGTGCGTTCGGCTTCCACCGCATGGGCGACAGCTTCGGCGCAGTCGTCGGACCGTTGATCGGGCTCGTCGCACTGGCGGTCCATGGCGACGACGTCCGTGCCGCGATCTGGTGGGCCGTCGTCCCGGCCTGCATCTCGACCGCTCTCGTCCTGCTCGTACGTGAACAGCGGGTGGAGCGGGCGGATGCGGCGAGCGACACCCCTGTGGTGGCGGCCGCGGCTCGGGTCGACCGGCCTCCGCTCCCGAGTGAGTTCTGGCGGGTCGCTGTCCCGCTCATCGTGATCGCGCTCGTGAACTTCTCCGACGCTCTCCTCCTCCTTCGTCTCGTCGCCCTCGGCTTCAGCACCACCGAGGTCGTGCTCGCCTACGTGCTCTTCAACGCGGTCTACACACTCGGTTCGTTTCCGGCGGGTGCCTGGGCCGATCGCCGGCACCCATCGACCGTGTACGCGTTCGGACTCGTGGCCTTCGCCGTGGCCTACGTCGGGCTCGGTCTGGTCGGCGAGGGCAGCGGTGTGGCGATCGTGCTCGTCGGTCTCTACGGGCTGTTCCCCGCGCTCACCGACGGTGTGGGCAAGGCGTGGGTGGTCGGTCTTGTCGACCGCGCCCACGTCGGTCGTGCACAGGGAGCGTTCCAGGGTCTGTTCAACGGAGCCGTCCTCGTCGCCGGGGTGTGGGCCGGACTCCTCTGGAACGTCGGGCCGGGAGATGGTCGCCTGCCCCTCGTCGTGTCGGGCAGTATCGCGGCCGTGGGGGCAGCGTGGATGCTGAACGGGCGGTGGAGGAGAGCGGTGCCGACCGGCGGGGAGGTCGGGGCGTGAGCGCGTCGGCCGACGGTGTCGCAGCGGTCGAGGCCCATCTCGCGGCTCTGCCCGAGCCACAGCGGTCGACGCTGCGTGCCGTGCGCGCCTCGCTCCGCTCGATCCTCCCCGACGCCGAGGAGTGCCTCAAGTACCGCATGCCAGCCTTCGTGGTCGGGGGCAAGACGGTGGCTGGTTACGACGGGTTCAAGAACCACTGCTCGTACTTCCCGCACAGCGGTGGCGTGGTACCTCGCGCCGGGGCGATCCTCGATCGCTACGACGCCGATCGCGGCACGTTGCGCTTCGCCATCGACGAACCGCTCCCTGTCGACGTGCTGCGTCGACTGGTCGAGATCCGGTTCGAGGAGATCGCCGAGCAGGAAGCCCTGCGAAAGAGCAAGAAGGCACGCGGATGACGAACGGGACATCGACATTTCGAACGGCCACCTCGACGGGTGTCGCCCGACGAGCGCTGGGTGCGGTGATGGTGCTTGCCGTCGTCGGCACGGTGCTGATGCTCGTCGTGGTCGGACGGATCGGGAACACCTATCGAGCCGGGCTCGTGGCAGCGCGCGATGGTGCCGACGTCGCGGCGTTGAGCACGGGTGCTGCGCGCCAGCTCGCGGGCGACGTGGCAGGACTCGCCGCCTCGGCAGCGGGTACCGTCGCCGACGCTCGGGCCATCCTCGACAACGCCGACGATGCTGCGGCAGGCGTGGGCGAGGCGCTCGGCACGAACGTCGCTGATGCCCTCCAAGGAGTGACCGACATCGCCAACGGCGTGGCCGGGCTGGTCGAGGGCATCGAGTTCTTCATCCCCGGCGACAGCAAGTCGCTCGCCGAGGACCTGCGCACCCTCGCCGACGGACTCGAACCGGCACCCGAGCAGTTGCGTGCCCTGGGCGACGAACTCGCCCTGATCGCCGCCGAGGTGGGTGACTCCCTCCCCGGGCTCGATGCGGCGGTCGACGACCTGCGCGAACTCGCCCGCAGCATCGACGAGGTCGATGTGGCTCTGGGCGAGGTGGAAGCGCTGGCGGCCGAGGTGACGTCGCAGGCCGATGCGGCCCTCGAGAGGTCGCGCACCGACCTCGTGCTGCTCCGGGTCCTCGTCGTGCTGCTCGGTGCCGGAGTGGTGCTGATCAGTGCGGTGGCCTCGCACGGGCTGCGGCTGCTGGAGCGGAGCGCGGCGCTCGCCTGATCCGGCCGGGTCGTGGTGCGGGATCAGTCGGGCGTGCGCCAGGTGGAGGGATCGCGTCCGAGTTCGGCGTAGCGGCGCTCGATCCACACCGGGATCTCCATCGGCCCACCGTTCTTGATGGTGGTCACCTGCTCGCCGTCCTCGGCCCAGATGTGGCAGGTGTTGACGTTCATCGCCATCGCCCGCATACGCGCCTCGGGCGTGCCGAAGTCGGGGTTGCTGTCGCCGCCCGCGGCCCGGGCCGACAGGACACGGAACGACCACATCGACTGGATCGCCACCGGCCCCATCGCCTGGAGGAGGGCGGTGGTGTGCGTGCATCCCCTCGGACCACCGAACAGCTCGCGGATCTTGTGGGTGTAACCACGGGCGATCGAGAGGCCGACGAGGTTCTTGTAGTGGTCCTCGATCCGCGGGCACGCCGCGTGCGGGTGCGTCTCGAGAGCGACCTCGGCGTGGACGATCTCGAGGCTCGGCACCGCGACGTGGAGGTCGACGATCATGTGGTGCACCGTGAGCGGCTCGGTGTCGTCGGGGATGTACAGCCCCGGCGGCTTCTGGTCGCGGACGGCGCCACGCAGGACCAGCGTCTGGTCATCCTTGCGGTAGGCACGCACGACGTAGGCGCGTTCGTGGACGAGATCGGTCTCGGGGTCGACACCGGCGGGGTGGGGGACGATGTCGTCGAAGAACTCGTGCATACGTCAGCCGACTGTAAGCCGACCGAACTCCAGCGCCACTACCGCAGCCGAGTCGACCTCGGTGAGGATCCGCACGGCGCGACGACGACCCCACGGGCCCGACTCGAGCGAGTGTCGCAGCGAGGGCCACGTCTTGCCCCGACCGACACCGTGTCCGGTGTCGACCCGCACGGGGTGCTCCACCCAGCCGTAGTGCTGCGGAGCGATGAGGTACGAGATGCACGTGCTGTCGTGGACGTGGATGCCGTCGGGCCCACCGTGGGCGACGTGGAAGTCGCGGTAGTACGGGAGGATCTGCGCGGCGAAGGCGGCGCGAGGCGTCGAGGTGGTGTCGATCGCCGCGATCTGCGCCGAGGAGACGTGGGTGTTCTCGGTGACGTCGAGCCCGCACATCACGATCTCGCAGTCGGCACCGAAGACGAGGTCGGCGGCCTCCGGGTCGTTGAGGATGTTGGCCTCGGCCGCGGGTGACGCGTTGCCGGGGACGAACGCGTTGCCGCCCATCAGCACGATGCCGGCGACGAGGTGCGGCAGTTCGGGCTCGATCAGCATCGCGAGGGCGATGTTGGTGAGCGGACCGACGGGCACGAGCGTGATCTCGCCCGGGTGGGTGCGAACGGTCTCGATGATGAAGTGCGCCGCGTCGAGCGCATGCGGGGGTCGGCTCACCGGGGCGAGGTCGAGGTCGGCGAGGCCGTTGGCGCCGTGGACGAAATCGGCGGCGCCTCGGTAGTCCATGGCGAGAGGCTTGCCGGCACCCTTGGCGACCGGGATGTCGGGTCGGCCCGCGATGTCGAGGATCCTGATCGCGTTGTCGGTGCACGTGTCGACGTCGGCATTGCCGAAGACGGTGGTGAGTCCGACCACGTCGAGTTCGGGCGAGGCGAGGGCGTAGAAGATCGCCATGGCATCGTCGATGCCGGGATCGGTGTCGATGATGATGCGACGCGGTGACATGTCGGTTGCCGAGCGCTGGCTCAGGCCTGCTCGAGTGCTTCGAGCAGCGTGTTCCAGGCGAGGGTCGCGCACTTGATGCGGACGGGGAACTTGACGACGCCCTGGAGGGCCTCGAGATCACCGAGGGCCACCGACGGGTCGGGCTCGATCGGGTTGCCGTCCTCGTCGGGAATGCTCATCATCCCCTTGAACCGACGCACCAGGGCGCGGACCTCGTCGACGGGGCGACCCTTCACGGCCTGGCTCATCATGCTGGCCGAGCTCTGCGAGATGCTGCAGCCCTGTCCGCCGACCTTGACGTCGGTGACGAGCCCGCCCTCGACGACGAGGTAGATGTCGATCTCGTCGC
>JBEBDM010000326.1:0-7578 GCA_041156905.1 Actinomycetota bacterium
GTTCGGGAAACCGGTCGAACCGAGGCCGAGATACGTGACCGGGCCACCGGCCCACTTGTCGCGCAGCGTGACACCGTCCTTGCCCGTGATGTCGACGGCGACGATCGCTCCCGTCATCGCGTCGAAGCCGGTCGCGTAGACGATGGCGTCGAACTCGAGCGTCTCGCCACCGGCACCCGCCCCGCCCGAGAGTTCGAGTCCGTCCTCGGTGATCGTGGTGATCGGCGTGGACCGCAGGTCGACGAGCCGCACGTGCGGCTGGTTGAACGTGGCGAAGTAGTTCGTGTCGAGGCACGGACGCTTGGTGCCGAACGCGTGGTCCTTCGGGCACAGCAGTTCGGCCGTGGCCGGGTCGTGGACGATGCCGCGGATCTTCTCGCGGATCATGTCGGCGACGATGTCGTTGGCGGCCTTCGTGATCGCCTGGTCGTTGAAGATGCCCAGGATCTCGAACAGTTCGCCCTTCTCCCACGCTGCCTCGAAACGCTCGCGGCGGACCTCGGGTGACGAAGTGAGCGCGCTGTACTCGCTCGGGTTCGCGGGGATACCGCCACGCGAGTACTTCGCGTTGGCGCGGTACGTGGTGCGGTCGGCCTCGAGGGCGGCTCGGCGCTCGGGGCGCACTGGCCCGTTGTGAGCAGGCACGGAGAAGTTCGGCGTGCGCTGGAACACGGTGAGCTGCGAGGCCTGCGCCGCGATGAGCGGGATGCTCTGGATGCCACTGGAGCCGGTGCCGATGACAGCGACCCGCTTGCCCGTGAAGTCGACCGGCTCGTGCGGCCAGCGACCCGTGACGTACACCCCGCCGCGGAAGCGACCCGTGCCCGGGATGTCGGGCTCCTTGGGAACGGAGAGACATCCGGTGGCCATCACGTAGTGGCGGGTGACGATGTGCTCGCCGGTGTCGGTGAGCACGTGCCACTGGTGGGTCGTGTCGTCCCAACGCGCCGACGAGACGCGGGTCGAGAACGTGATGTCGCGCTTCAGGTCGTGCTTGTCGGCGACGTGCTGCGCATAGCGGAGGATCTCGGGTTGCGTCGCGTACTTCTCGCTCCAGGTCCACTCGTCCTCGAGTGACGGGTCCCACGAGTACGTGTAGTCGGTGGTCGGGATGTCGCAGCGTGCGCCGGGGTAGCGGTTCCAGTACCACGTGCCTCCGACGTCGTCGGCCGTCTCGAGCACACGTGTGCGGAAGCCGAGGTCGCGCAGTCTCTTGAGCAGGTACATACCGGCGAAGCCCGCTCCCACCACGACCACGTCGGCGTGGTCGGTGGGCTGGCTGGACAACTGGTTGGTGGCGTCAGCGACGACGGTCATTCGAGTACCCCCACGGCCCGATTGATGCTGACCTGCATTACAGCAGACGGCAGCCCGTCAGGGCATCAGCGGGCGACCGCCTCGGGGCCTCAGCGGGGGAGGCCGTCGATGTTGAGCAGCGCCCCCGTGGTGTAGGAGCTGGCGTCGCTTGCGAAGTAAAGGGCGGCGCCCACCACCTCGTGGGGCAGGCCACCGCGCCCGAGGGCGAAGGCCGACTTCGCCCGGGCGTTGAACGCCTCGAGGTCCCAGGCCTTGGAGATGTCGGTGAGAAAGGGGCCGGGGACGATGCAGTTGACCCGAACCCGAGGGCCGAACGCCGCAGCGAGACTCTGCGTGAGGCTGTTGATCCCGGCCTTCGCGGCGCCATACGGCGCCTCGCTCGGGCTCGCCTGCTGACTGGCGATGCTCGAGACGTTGATGATGCTGCCGCCCTCTCCGGCCGCCATTCGCGTGCCGATGATGCTGCTCAGCCGGAACGGGCCCTTGAGGTTGACACCGATGACCTTGTCGAACAGCTCCTCGCTGACGTCGTCGAGGCTCTTGTAGAGCGGCGACATGCCGGCGTTGTTGACCAGGATGTCGACCCGGCCGAACTCGGCGTACGCAGCCTCGGCGAGGCGGTCGGCGTCGCTCCAGCTGGCGGCGTGGTACGCGATCGGGAGGGCGCGACGGCCCTTCGCCCGGATCTCCTCGGCCACCGCCTCGCAGTTCTCGATCTTGCGGCTGGCGATCACGACGTGGGCGCCGTGGTCGGCGAAGGCGAGTGCCATCTCGCGTCCGAGGCCACGCGAGCCCCCGGTGACGATGGCGATCCGGTCGGTCAGGTCCAACAAGTCGGCGGGCATGGCGGCAACCTACTGTGACGGCATGGCCATCGACTTCACCCTGACTCCCGAGCTCGAGCAGATCCGCATCCGTGTCCGCGAGTTCATCGACGCGGTCGTCAAGCCCGGCGAGGCGGCGCTCGCCGCGCTGCGCGACGAGGATCGCGACGAGTACATCGCCCTGCTGATCGGGATGCGCAAGAAGGCCCATGCCGAGGGCCTCTGGATGCCGCACATGCCCAAGGAGTGGGGCGGCATGGGGCTCGGACACGTGCAGTTGGCGATGGTGCAGGCCGAGGCTGCCAAGGCCAGCTACGGCCCGTGGGTACTGAACTGCCAAGCGCCTGACGAGGGCAACATGCACACCCTGCTGCACTGGGGCACTCCGGAGCAGAAGGAGAAGTACCTCAAGCCTCTGTGCGACGGCTCGGCGATGAGCTGTTTCGCGATGACCGAGCCCGAGGTGGCCGGTAGCGACCCGACCCTGATCCGCACCACGGCCGTCCAGGACGGCGACGAGTGGGTGGCCAACGGCCACAAGTGGTTCATCTCCAACGCCCGCCGCGCCAAGTTCGCGATCCTCATCTGCCGCACGGAGGACAACCCCGACCTGCCGCAGGCGGCCAACACGGCGTTCATCGTCGACCTCCCGAGCGACGGCTGGAACCGCGTGCGCGAGGTCGAGACCATGCACGGCGCCACCGGCCACAGCGAGATCGTGATCGAGGACCTCCGCATCCCGGCCGAGAACATGCTCGGTGGTCGCGGCCAGGGCCACATGCTCGGCCAGTACCGCCTCGGCCCGGCCCGTCTCGCTCACTGCATGCGCTGGATCTCACAGGCCGAGACCGCACTCGACCTGATGGTGGCCCGCTCGCTCGAGCGCTACTCGCACGGCAGCATCCTCGCCGAGAAGCAGGGCATCCAGTGGATGATCGCCGACAGCTCGATGGAGATCTACCAGGCGAAGCTGATGGTCCTTCACGCCGCGTACCTCATCGACAGCGGGGCCGACTTCAAGAGCGAGGTCAGCATGGCCAAGCACTTCGTCGCGAACATGCTCAACCGCGTGATCGACCGCAGCATTCAGGTGCACGGCGCGCTCGGGTACAGCACCGACACTCCGCTGGCGCACATGTACCAGCACGCCCGCTGGGCGCGCTTCGCCGACGGTGCGGACGAGATCCATCAGATGCGGATCGCACAGCGCACGATCGGTGCGTGGCGCGACCACGGGAGCACGCGCACCGCCACCGGCAACCTGCCGATCTGACCGCGCCTCGGCCCGAGAACTACGGTCGCCGACGTGCAGTGGACCGAGTTGCTCCTGTCGTTCGCGACGTCGGTGGTCGGGGCGCTCGGTGGGCTCGGAGGGGCGATCCTGCTCGTCCCGCTGCTGGTGCTGACCGGTGTGTCGCCTCGTGCGGCTGCACCGCTCGGACTCGTGTCGGTCGCCGGTGGATCGTTGTCGGCGTCGGCGATGCAGACACGCGAGCGTTCGGTGAACCACCGGCTGGGCATCACGACCGAGCTGGCCGCCTCGACCGGTGCCGTGGTGGGAGTGCTCGCCAGTGGTTGGGCCTCCGACGCGTTCCTGCAGCGCTTCCTCGCCCTCGTCGCGATCGCCGCGGCAGTACTCGGTGGTCGACGCAAGGGTGTCCGCAACCTCCCTGATCCGGCGTTGTCGCTCGACGACGTCGGCGAGCACGTCGGGTCGCTGTCGGGCGCGTACGTGCTCGACGGTGGGGTGGTGCCGTACAAGGCACGTCGTCTGCTCACCGGCTCGGGACTGTTCGCCGTGTCGGGGCTCCTCGCCGGGATGGCGGGCGCGAGTGGCGGCTTCGTGAAGACCCCGGCGACCAGCGAGGTCATGCACATCCCGGTCCGCGTCGCCGCGGCCACGACCACGTTCACGATCGGACTCACCGCGGCGACCGGCCTCGGTGTGATGGCGGTGCAGGGTCGTCTCGACCTGCACGAGTGCGCGGCGGTGTGCGTGGGCAGCATGCTCGGCGGGCGCGTCGGGGCGATGCTCCAGACCAAGTTGTCGCCGCCCCAGGTCCGGCGCGTGCTGAGCGCAGTGCTCGTCGTCGTCGGCGTCGTCCTGATGGTGCGGGCGTGAGCGGCGTGATCGACCCGGGTGCCCGCGGTGTGCAGGTCGTGCTGCGCGTCGCCGTGGCCGTTGCGTTCGTCTGCGCGGTGGTCGGGATGCTCGGTGACGCGGCGATTCATCACGCTGCCGCAGGTGTTGCGATCGGCGTCATCATCGCCGCACCGCTCGTGCGTGTGCTGCTGCTCGCCGGGCACTGGGCTCGCCTCGGTGACGGGCGCTATGCCGGAGCGGCGCTCGTGCTCGTGGCGGTCGCCGGATGCGGGGCATTGCTCGCCCTGCTCTGACATGCCCTTCTCTGAGCGGAGTGGGACCGTTCAGCCGAGGAGCAGACGAGCCGCGCCGCCGGTCGAGAGCACGAGCACTCCCCAGAAGAACACCGACTGGGGCAGCGAGTGGAGGAGTCGTCGACCGACGAGGACGCTGACGACGACGAACGGAACGAGGCACAGGTCGTAGAGCAGCGACTCGCCTGTGAAGAACGGTCCACCATCGGTCGTGGCCATGAGGATCAGGTACACGGGGATCTTTGCGAGGTTGACGGCGAAGTAGAACCACGCCGACGTGCCCACGAGTGCCTGGCGATCGAGCCCCAGCCCGAGCAGGTACGTGTTCATGATCGGCCCGGCCGAGTTGGAGACGAAGGTCGTGAACCCGCCGGCCGTCCCGTAGACGGCAGCGCCGGTGGTGGTGGCCGGTGCCGGGGGAGTGTTGCGCACTCGTCGCCACACCTGCAGGGCGACGGTGAGGAGGATGGCAATACCGATCGCGATGTCGAGCGGGCGGGCGTTCTTCCCGATCACGACGAAGAACGCCGTCCCGGCGGCGAAGCCGACGACCACGGGCACGACCAACGGCCGCAGGAGGTCCCAGCGGGTGTGGTGGCGGTACCACGACACGGCGAACAGGTCGGCGGCGATCAGCACCGGCAACGTCGTGCCGGGGATGAGTCGCCCCTCGGTGACCATCGCGAACAGCGGGATCGCCAGCAGACCTGCCCCGGGGAGGGCGGTCTTGGAGAGTCCTGTGATCACGGCGCCGAGCGCGCCGAGCAAGAGGGCAGTGGTCGTGAACACGAGGTCGCCAGCCTGCCAGAGCGCAGGCCTGCGGCCGCGATCAGCCGGCGAGTGGGGAGCTCAGGCGGCGCTGGACGGCAGCGCGGATCTGGGCGTCGAACGAGCGCATGTGTGCCTCGATCAGCTCGCCGGCGCGGTCGCCGTCGGCGGCGCGGAGGGCAGCGAGGATCTCGCGGTGCTCCTCGATCATCGTGCGCAGGTCGGCGACATCGCCGAGGTACATGTTCCAGAGCCGGTCGCTGTGGGTGTAGAGCATGTCGAGCGTCTCGGTGAGGAACCGGTTGTCGGCGGCCTCCCACACGAGCTCGCGGCAGGCCCGGTCGACCGCGAGCAGTTCGTCGGGGCTGCTGTCGACCCGCACACCGGCCAGGGCTGAGGCCATCCGGTTCCAGTGATCGGTCGTGCCACGAGCGGCGGCGAGGCGCATCGCATACGGCTCGAGGATCGAGCGGGTCTCGTAGAGCAAGCCGAGGTCGGAGACGTCGACACCGCTGACGAACATGCCGCGGCGGGGGATGACGATCACGAACTGGTCACGGACGAGGCGCTGGAGGGCCTCACGGATGGGGGTACGCCCGAGGCCGAGACGACCCTGGAGGTCGTCCTCGCGGATGACGTCGCCCGGTGCGAGTTCGAGGCGGACGATCATCCGCCGGATCTCGTGGTAGGCGCGTTCGCTGAGTGACATCGGCGCTGTGATATGGTTATGATATATCAGTCCGGTCCGAATCGTCCAGCACGTCGGTCCGCACGATCTCCACACACCCGGCCGTCGTGGCCATCAACTCGTACCGGGGGGTACATCAACATGAGCGAAGTCCCGTCCTCCGCCAAGGTCGTCATCATCGGTGCCGGCATCGTCGGCAACTGCCTCGCCGGACACCTCAGCCGTCTCGGCTGGACCGACATGGTGATGATCGACAAGGGCCCGCTGCCCAACCCCGGTGGCTCGACCGGCCACGCCTCGAACTTCATCTTCCCGACCGATCACAACAAGGAGATGGCGTTCCTCACGGTCAACAGCCAGAACCAGTACATCGATCACGGGATGAACAACACCTGTGGTGGCATCGAGGTCGCGCGTGAGCCGCAGCGTCTCGAGGAGTTCAAGCGCCGCATGACCTCGGCCAAGGCGTGGGGCATCGACGCCCGTCTCGTGAGCCCGGCCGAGATCAAGGAGATGGTCCCGTTCATCAACGAGGAGATCCTCCTCGGCGGCTACTACACCCCGAGCGTGTCGGTGGTCGACTCGCTGGCCACCGGTACCCGCATGCGTGACGAGGCCGTCGCCAACGGCGGCATGCGCGTGTTCGCCAACACCGAGGTCCTCGATCTCGAGACCGAGGCCGTCGAGGGTGGTCTGCCGCGCATCAAGGCCGTCGTCACCGACAAGGGCCGCATCGAGGCCGAGCACGTCGTCATCGCCTGCGGTGTGTGGAGCCCGCGCGTGGCGGCCATGGCCGGCGCCAACATCCCGCTGACCCCGGCCGTCCACCAGATGGCCGACGTCGGACCGATCGAGATCCTGGTCGAGAGCAACAAGGAGCTCGCCTACCCGATCATCCGTGACATGGACACCTTCTGCTACGAGCGCCAGTCGGCCGGCTCGATGGAGGTCGGCTCCTACGCCCACCGTGCGATCCTCATGCGCCCGGACGACATCCCGAGCAACGAGGCGTCGGCCCTCACCCCGACCGAGCTCCCCCTCACCTACGAGGACTTCGACCCGCAGATGGAGCAGGCCATCGAGCTGATGGAGATGCTCGGCGACGCCGAGATCAAGTACGCCATCAACGGTCTGCTCAGCCTCACCCCCGACGCCAACCCGGTGCTCGGTGAGTGCGTCGAGGTCCGCAACCTGTGGAGCGCCGCCGCTGTCTGGATCAAGGAGGGCCCTGGCATCGCCCAGCTCGTCGCCGAGTGGATGACCTACGGCTACCCGCACATGTGCGACCCGCACGGCAGCGACATCGCCCGCTTCTACCCGCACGAGAAGACCGAGTACCACATCAACGCTCGGTGCAACGAGCACTTCAACAAGACCTACGGCATCGTCCACCCGCGTGAGCAGTGGGCCAGCCAGCGTGGCATCCGCCGCAGCCCGTTCTACGCCCGCGAGGAGGCGCTCGGCGCCACGTTCTTCGACGCCCGCGGCTGGGAGCGTCCGCAGTGGTACTCGAGCAACGAGAAGCTGATGGCCAAGTTCCCCGAGGCCACCAAGGCCCGCACACACGAGTGGGACGCCCGCTGG
>JBEBDM010000327.1:0-3902 GCA_041156905.1 Actinomycetota bacterium
GAGGAAGCCCATGAACGACAGTCACCCACAATCCCGCCCGACGCCCGCTGCGCCGGCGACCACGATGCCGACGTCCCGGATGCTCGACATGTACGTCACCGCCGTGCAGCGCGCCATCGTCCGCGTCCTCGCCCGCTGCGGCGGCCACGCCGCCGCAGCGGCCGACGACGTCGCCCAGGAGGTCGCTCTGGCGCTGCTCGCCACGCCCGGCCGCCTCGCCGTGGTCATGCAGCGCTACCCCGACCCGGTGGCCTACGCCAAGGCCCGTGCGATGCACGCCTTCACCCAGTGGGAGCGCGCCATGCGCGCCGACCGTGGCGAGGGAGCCCGACTCGTGGCCCGTCCCGACGGATCGCTGCGCGCGGCCCGCGCCGTCATCGCCGGTGACGCCCCGCTGCCCGGTGGCGACGGCAACCACTGGGACCTCGTGGCCGCCCGGCACGACCCCACCGACGATCTCATCGAGATCCTCGCCGGCTGGCCGGAGGTCGTGCGGTTCCTCGACACGCTCGACCCCACCGACCGCGAGATCGTCGTGCTGGTGATCGGCTTCGGCTACCAGGTCACCGAGGTGGCCGCCCAGCTCGGCATCGCCCGCGAGACGGCGGCCCGTCGCTTGTCGCGCATCCGCCGTCGTCTCGAGGCGCAGCGTGGCAACATGGTGACCGAGATGAGTGAGCGGCACGACGACAAGGGGGCGGCATGACCGTCCGTCGCCTCATGGTCCGCCTGCGCTACCGCCCCGCCAGTGACATCCTCACGGGCACCGTCGAGCTCGGTGGCCTCCCCGTGCTCGAGACCCTCGAGACGGCGCACGACGCCGACTCCACGGTCCACTGGGCACGCATCGTCGATCCCGACACCTCCTGCCCCGACCCGAACGACACGAGCGACACGCTCGAGGTCCTCTCCTCGTTCCATCTGATCCACGCTCGCGCCCTCGTGCGCGCGGGATCACTCCCGGGCCTGCCCGCCGACCTCGTCCCGCACCTCTCGGCCGTCATGCAGTCCGGCATCTCCTCGCTCCGCGACGACGCCCCGACCCTCGAGCGCGTCCAGGCGCGAGCCGAGGCGAGCGTCGCTCTCTCCCTGCGCCAACTGCGTCGCCCCGACGAGGGAGCCGTCTACGCCCCTGCACAGTGGTCCTCCGATCCGGCTGATCGTCGTCAGGCGAGCGCCTCCCTCCGGCGCCTGTCGTCGGCGCTCTCGGCGTCGAGACCGCCCCGTCTGGGGTCGCTCCCCTACGCCAGCCCCCGGCCATCGCCCGCCGGAGCACCCCTCGCCTACCGGGCGTCAGCGCCCCCGCCCCCGCCCGCACGTCCGTCCGGGCGCGCCGATCGTGTCGCTCGCCTGATCGACGAACTGGCCACCGTCCTCGACACCTCCGACGGTCTGGCCGCCCCCGGCACGAGTGCCGCTGCCGCCCTCGCTGCCGACGACGAACCGTCGCTGTCCGGTGACGACCGGGAGATCCTCGGTCGCGCCCTGCGGAACATGGCCAGCCCGACCACGTGGCGTCAGGCGAGCAACGAGCTCGACGTCCTCGCCGAGCACCTCGAGCACGAGGGTCCCGCCACCTGACTCGCACGGGGCCCGGGCCACGCCACCTCGGTGACGGCCCCACCCCTCCCGCACTCTCCACGGCCAGCGTCACGCGGCCGACCGGACGGTGCGTTCCCCTCCCGACGTCACGCGGCACCCACCGTCGTGCGTTGAAGAGTCACCGGCCCACGGCCGGGCCGTCGTCCCGACCGCCCGACCCCCGGCCGGCGACATCCACACACCACAGACCACACACCACACAGACCACCGTCACCCCAGGAGCCGCCCATGAGCAACCGCCCTCGCCGCACCCACTCGTACCGCCCGCAGCCGGGCCCGATCACCCACCACGACACCGCCGTGATGCACGCCGCCCTCGGCGCCCTGCTCGGTTCGATGGTCGGCGACGCGCTCGGCGCACCCTTCGAGTTCGGCCGGGCCGGCGAGTACACCCGCCGTTTCCCGACACCCGTGCTGGGCGGACGCGGTGAGATGGTCGGCGGAGGTGGCTTCGGCTGGGCCCCGGGCGAGTTCACCGACGACTCGCAGATGGCGGTCGCCCTCGCCGACTCGATCCTCCAGGCCGCCGGCGACGAGCTCGACCTCGACGACCTCTGGCGTCGCTGGCGTGCGTGGGCGTCGACGGCCGCCGACGTCGGGATCATCACCCGCATGGCGCTCGGTCAGGCCGAGCACGCCGGTGCGGCCGAGACCGCTCACGAGTCCCTCGGACGTAGCGCCGGCAACGGCGCCCTCATGCGTTCGACCCCGCTGGCCCTCGTCGGACTGCGCTGGGGCGGACTCGACGACCCGGCGGTGGTGGCCCGGATCATCGACTGGACGCTGCGCCAGGCGGCGCTCACCCACCACGACCCCGCTGCCGGCTGGGGTGCGGTGATCCATGTCGAGCTCGTGCGCCGCACGATCCTCGGTGCCGACGTCTTCGCCGACGACGACCGCATCCTGCGCGACGTCGTGGGCCTCGTTCCCGACGGCATCCGCGAGCAGTTCGCGGCGATGCTCTCGCCCGACTGGATCCCGGGCTCGCTCCCGGGCGAGCCCGGCAACGGCAGCGTGTGGGGCTGCCTCGCCGCCGCCGTCTGGGCCGTGCGCCACCACGCCACGTTCGACGGCGCTGTCATCGCCGCCATCGACCTCGGCGGCGACACCGACACCGTCGCCTGTGTCACCGGGGCACTCGCCGGAGCACGAGCCACGATCCAGGGCATCCCGAGCCGCTGGACGACCTACGTGCACGGACACGTCCCGGCCCTCGACATCGCCGGCGACGACGACACCCGCACCGAGATGCTCGACAACGCCGCGTTGCAGAGCCTCGCCCGTGTCCTCGTCGGGCGTTCACCCGCCGTGTCGCAGACTCCCGAGTGGCCCGCCGCCCCCGAGCAGCTGGCGCCCGGTATCTGGCTCGCCGACCTCGGCGGGGCCACGGAGTTCGCCCAGTCACTCCACCCCGACGAGCCCTGGGCCGTGATCTCGATGTGCCTCACGGGTGGCGCGTTCGACCACCTGCCGGTGCGCCGCGAGGTCTACATGATCGACCAGCCCGGCGATGCCAACACCCACTTGCTCGTGAGCCTCGACGACGCCGTGCGCACCATCGAGGCCTGGCGGGCCGAGGGTCGCGACGTGCTCATCCACTGCCACGGTGGACGTAGCCGCACCACCTTTGTGGCCAAGGCGTGGGCGATGCGTCACCTCGGCCTCGACGCCGACGCCGCCCACATCTGGCTCGCCGACGGGTGGCACCGCTACTCGACCCACAACCCGACGTTCATGGAGGTCCTCGCCCACGAGTGGACCGACACCATCTCCACCGACCCCGCCGCCACGCACACCACGACCACGGAGGACCGATGACCACACGCCGCAACCGCCGTCCCGGACGGCCCTGCTCGACCTCGTTCTGGGCCCGCACGTTCGAGGCGGCCCGGATCAACGGCGACTGGACCAGCGTCGAACGGTTCTACACCCGTAAGACCGCCGCGCAGATCGCCTCCGACATCACCTGCGCCCACAAGCGGTCGTCCGCGACCCGCCGGGTCAAGGGTGTCGCCGAGGGCGAGGTGTGGGAGGCCCGGTGGCGTCCCGCCGTCGACGGCCCGCCCGGTGACTTCCGGATCGAGATCCGTCTCGTCGAGGCCGCCGGCCGGTCCCGCACCGTGACGACGCTCAGCCCCGCCTATACCGAAACCAGCCCGGACGCCCGGGCGGCCGGAGCCGACGCCGCCTGACGGTCAGACTGGGGGCGTGCATCGCTCCCCGACCACGCGCACGCTGCCCCTCCTCGCCCTCGCACTCGCTCTCGTCGCGTGTGGTGGCACCGAGGGCCCGATCACACT
>JBEBDM010000328.1:0-4210 GCA_041156905.1 Actinomycetota bacterium
CGTGTTGGTCTGGATCGCGGTCCTCGCGGCGGTGACCCTGATGTGGCGCGTGCGTCGTCGCCCTGCCGACAGGGCCGTGATCGACGGTCCGCTCTCCGCCTGGATCCTGACCGCGCTCGTGCAGGGCGCGGTCGGATACGTCCAGTACGCGGGAGGGCTCCCGGCAGGACTCGTCGCGGTCCACGTGGCCGGGGCCACGGCGCTGATGGGCATCACTGCCTGGGCCTGGACAGCGGCACGCTGATGGCTGAGGGTCGCGTCCGACTCGAGGGCGGGTACCACAACGACGTGTACCGCCTCCGCTCTGGCGGACGCACTGTCGTCGAGAAGCAGTACGCGACACCTCTCGGGCCGAACCCGATGTACCCGAACCTGCCGGAGCAGGAGGCCCTCGCTCTCCAGGTACTCGCACCGACGGGCCGTGCGCCACGGTTCGTCTCGTTCCGCCCGGCGAAGAGCAGCGAGCGGGCGGTGCTGACCTACGAGTTCGTCCGCGGCACGGGGTGGGCGAGGGGAGTGGCCGACGTTGCCCGGTTGCTGCACGACGTCCACCGGGCCCCGGTCGACAGGCGACTGCGTCGACTCCTCGCCACCCCGGCCGACGTGCTCGGCCACGCCGACGAGATGATCAGCGAGGTGCCCTCGACGCTCTCCGCTGCCCTGCGTGCCGTTCGTCCGTCGTTCTCGAGCCCCGACCTGCGGTCCCGGGCCGCCGTCGAGTCGATCGTCCACACCGACTGCGGTCCGGGCAACGTGATCCGCGGCGGCGAGCACGGACTCGTGCTCATCGACTGGCAGTGCCCCGGACGCGGCGACGCGACGGAGGACGTCGCCTGCTTCCGATCGCCGGCGATGATGATCCTCTACGGCAAGACCCCGATGTCGGTACGTACGGCGCGGCACTTCCTCGGGTCGTACGCCGAGTTGAGCGCGCCCGGCGCGACGACGGTCGCACGACATGCGGCCGTCGGCGCGGCGTGGCACTACCGGATCGGCGGCTACTGCGTCTGGCGAGCGCACGAACTCCGGCGCAGGGCACCCGAGGTCGCCGAGCGATACCGGCGTGCCCTCGACGCCGAGATCGGGCTCCTGCGTGCATGGGAACCGGAGGTGGCGGGATGACCCGCGCGATCGAACTCCACGTCCACTCGTACTCGTTGCGCTTCCACCTGCGATACCGCGACACCACTGGCTACGACGTGTTCTCGTACATCGACGAGATGGCCCGTCTCGGGATGACGGGCGTGAACGTCTCGGCGAACGGCCCGGGTCTTCGTGATCTCTGTGGCTCGGACGACGATCACTTCCGCGCTGTCCGGTCGGCGGTGGCCGAGCATGGGCTCCGACTCGAACTCGACACGAGCGACACGCGCACGGAGAACATGGGGGCGATGCTGCGTGTCGCCTCGGCGTGCGGTGCCGACACCCTGCGCACCTACACGAAGTACCGCATGCCCCTCGAGGAGACCATCGAGGCCACGATCAGCGACCTGCGGGCGGTGGCGCCACTCGCCGCCGATCTCGGCGTGCTGGTCGTGCTCGAGAACCACGAGGACTTCACCGGCCCGGTGCTGGCGCGGATCCTCTCCGAGGTCGACCATCCGTCGGTCAGGGCGCTGTACGACTACGGCAACAGCCAGATGGTGGGGGAGGATCCCTTCGACGCGCTCGACGCAATGGCGCCGTTCATCGCCAGGGTGCACGCCAAGGACCACGTCGTCATCAACACGTCGGCGGGGTTGGTGGTGCAGGGCGTGCCGTTCGGGACGGGTCGTCTCGACACCCTCGGCACCACCGATCGGTTGTACGCGGCGGGGGTCCGCCGGTTCTGCTTCGAGAACGTCTGGTCCTATGCGGCCCCGGTGCTCGTTCCCGCCGACGAGCTGCCACGCACGCCGTGCTTCGAGCGTGACGACCCGGCCCGCCATCTCGTCGGGGACACGCTCGACCGGGGGCGGGCAGTGGCCGAGGAACGTGCTGCGTTCGACTCCGGGCTCGCCGCGTTCAGGGCGATGCTCGATGCGGGTGGCTACGTGGTGCGCGTCGGCAGTGCCGGCTGACACACGACAGCCGGCTCAGAACCTCTCGGCGAGCTCGCAGACGCGCTCGCGGCACTGTTCGACGGTGCCGTGGATGATGTCGGCGACGGGCAGCACCTCGGTGATCCGGCCCGCCACCTGACCGGTGAGGGCGATCGCCGCCTCGAGGTCGCCACCGAAGTACAGCTCCTGCGTACGGGCGAACACCGAGAGGTCGACGTGCTCCTCACGCTCGAGTTGGGTCGTGCGCTCGGTCCGCAGGGCCCGCAGACCCGGTCGGCTGAGCCGGTTCAGGAACACCGTGTCGGTCTCGGCGGCGTCGATGATCGCCTGTTTCCAGTTGTGGTGCACCGGCGACTCGGCTGCGCTCACCATCCGGGTGCCCATCTGCACGCCGTCGGCGCCGAGGGCGAGGGCGGCCGCCATGCCGATCCCGTCGCAGATGCCTCCCGCGGCAATGAGCGGCACGTCGACGGCCGAGGCGACGAGCGGGACGAGGACCATCGTGGCCACGTCACGTGGGTTCTTGAACCCGCCACCCTCGCCGCCCTCGACGACGAGTCCGTCGACCCCGGCAGCCACCGCCTTGAGTGCGGCGGACAGCGTGGGAACCACGTGGAAGACCGTGAGGCCCGCCGCCTTCAGGGTGGCGGTGTACTTGGTCGGGTCACCGGCCGAGGTGGTGACGAAGCGCACCGACTGTTCGACGACGAAGTCGGCGATGCCGGGGTCGCGTACGAAGGCCTGTGCGATGTTCACGCCGAACGGCTTGTCGGTGAGGTCGCGCATCCTGCGGATCTCGTCGCGCACGGCGTCGAGTTCGCCGCTCGACGTCTCGATGATCCCGAGGCCACCGGCGTTGCTCACGGCCGAGGCGAGCGCGCTGCGGGCGATCCATCCCATCGGTGCCTGCACGATCGGGTACTCGATGTCGAGCAGATCGGTCAGACGGGTGCGCATCGGAGCGGGGCGGCCGGGCTGGGTCATGGGCCGACCGTACCCGGGGCTACCGACCGGTGACCGGGTCGTAGAGGTGGTGGCAGTCATTGGCGGTGACCACGGTGGGGCCGGCGGGCCCGAGTCGGACCACCGAGATGCTCGTGTTCTCGACGGTGAGCCACAACGAGCGCGGGGTTCCGAGGACGTGCGCGAGGTAGGCGGCGATCGCTCCACCGTGGCAGACGACGGCGATGCTCTCGCCGGCGTGGCGTTCGGCGAGGGGAGCGATGACCCGGTCGAGGCGGCCGCGGAACGCATCGTCGCCCTCGCACCCGGGGATGCCGTCCCAGCGTCCGCTCCGGCTCCAGGCGACCCATTCCGGGTCGCGGACCGCAGCACGTCGCCGGAACTCACCGTTGGCCCACGAACCGAGTCGGACCTCCTCGAGGTCAGGGTCGACGACGACGTCGAGCCCGCGCTCGTCGGCCAGTGGCCGTGCTGTCTGGAAGGCCCTCGCGAGGTGCGAGCTGTAGACCGCGGCGAGCGGCATCCCGCCCAGACGAACCGCCAGGCGCTCCGCCTGGGTGACGCCCACCTCGTGGAGGGGCGGGTCGGCCGACTCGGGTGAGCCGGGGATCACGTCGGCCGATCGCCCGTGGCGGATCAGCAGGATCTGGCACTCACCGGGCTCGGCCGAGCGCAGCGTCGGCTGGGGGACGGCGGCTGTGCTGTCGGGCGGCTGCATCGGCTCAACCTAACCGTCACACAACTGTCACCTCTGTGTATTGACTCAGGTGCCCCACCCCGACTCAAATACCCCGACACGACCGAACGCCCTTGGGGGATCTCCACATCGTGACAGTCAGAATCCGACATCTTGCGACGCTCGCGCTCGCGCTCGTGGCCGCCGCAGGATTGCTGTGGTCGAGCCCCGCCCATGCCGCTGATACCTGCGACGTCGCGGGCATCAAGGTCATGGTCAAGGACCAGTCCGGTCCGAAGAAGGTTCCCGTCGAAGGGGTCGTCGCGATCGTGAAGGACGAAGCCGGCGCCGAGGTGGGCCGCGGCACCACCGACGCCAAGGGTGGCGCCCTGATCTGTGTCCCCTCGAAGACCACCTTCACTGTCGAGATCGACCAGACGAGCCTCAAGGACGGCATGGCGCTCGACGGCGAGGCCGTCGCCACCGTGGACGAGGACTCATTCACGACCTCGACCAAGACGATGAGCTT
>JBEBDM010000329.1:0-5540 GCA_041156905.1 Actinomycetota bacterium
TCGATCACCCCGGCCGGCCGCGCCCGACACCGCGACGTCGCTAGTCGCCGCACGGAACTGATGACCCACATCCTCAACGCGTACTCCGCCGACGAACTCCCGCAGCTCGCCGAGATGCTCGAACGGTTCGTCGGCTCCATCGACGAGTTCGTCGCCGAGCAGCCCGGCTCCACGACCGAGTAGGTTGGCCCCGTGGCCGATCGATCGACCTTCTCGAGCGACGCCATGCAGTACGCGCCACAGCTGTTCAGCGCCGCGCTGCGCCTGACCCGCAACCGCTCCGACGCCGAGGACCTCGTCCAGGAAGCGCTCCTGCGCGCCTACCGCGGGTACGGCGGGTTCGAGGAAGGCACCAACCTGCGGGCCTGGCTGTTCCGGATCCTCACCAACACGTTCATCAACTCCTACCGGGCCAAGCAACGCCGCCCGCAGGAGACCGAGATGGCCGACACCGACGACCTGTACCTGTACCGACGGGTGAACACCCTCGACCAGGCCGCTCTGAGCGCCGAGGACACCCTCTTCTCGGTGTTCACCGACGACGAGGTCAAGCTCGCTCTCGAGGACCTCCCCGAGACCTTCCGTCTGCCGGTGCTCCTCGCCGATGTCGAGGGATTCTCGTACCAGGAGATCGCCGACATCCTCGAGATCCCGATCGGGACCGTCATGTCGCGCCTCCATCGGGGAAGAAAGCGGATGCAGAAGGCGTTGGCCGAGTTTGCAGCGGATCGGGGCCTCCTCGTCCGAGACCTTCCCGACACCGTTCCCCACGTGGAGTCCACCGATGGCTGATTGCCGAGAGACGATCCGAGACCTCGAGACCTTCCTCGACGGGGAACTCACCCCGGAGATGCACGAGGCCATCAGCGGCCACCTCGGCGAGTGTCTCGACTGCCTCGGGGCGGTCGAGTTCCACCACAGCCTCCGTGAGGTCATCCGGGAGAAGTGCCGCAACGACGAGATCCCGGCGGATTTCCTCGCCCGCCTCGAGTCGTGCCTGAACGAGGACTTCGACGGCGACGGCCAGATCGGCTGACCCGAGACCCGGGCACACCTCCTGCCCTGACTGGCGGAAGTCGGCGATGATCCGACCCGGATTGGCGTCGCGCACGGTGCGGCTCGCTACGCTGTCCACATGTTCGCGGTCATCTTCCACTGGTGGTTGGGCGTCATCCTCTTCGCTGTCGGCCTGCTCGCCTGCGCCAGCCTCGTGGCCGGCTACCTGAAGAAGGTCGTCGCCCCGCAGTTCCCGGGCAAGCGCAATCGCCGCGACGACTGACCGTCACGACGATCACTCCCTGATCGCCGCGCTGCTCGCGCGGTGCTCCTTCCCTCCCGCCGGGACCCCGGTGACCTGTGCCGTCTCGGGTGGCGCCGATTCCACCGCGCTCGCCGTCCTGGCCGTCGCCGCCGACTGTCGTCCCACGCTGGTGCACGTCGACCACGGACTCCGGCCCTGATCGGCGGCCGAGGCCGAGGTCGTCGTCCGGCTCGCCGCCCGGCTCGGCTGCCCCGTGCGCACCGTGCGCGCCGAGGTGGGGCACGGTCCCAACCTCGAGGCCCGGGCCCGCGACGCCCGTTACGCCGTGCTCCCCGCCGACGTGCTCACCGGGCACACGGCCGACGACCAGGCCGAGACCGTCGTGCTCCACCTCCTGCGGGGAGCCTCGCTCAGCGGCCTCTCCGGGATGCGTCCCGGCCCACGCCGCCCGCTCCTGGCCCTCCGCCGCGCCGAGACCCAGGCCCTGTGTACGGCCCTCGGTCTGGAAGTCGTCGACGATCCCTCGAACCTCGACCGACGACACCTGCGCAACAAGGTGCGGCTCGACCTCCTGCCGGCACTCGCCGAGGCTGCCGACCGCGACCTCGTGCCGATCCTCACCCGGCAGGCCGATCTCGCCCGCGACGACGCCGACCTACTCGACCACCTCGCCGCCGAACTCGATCCCACCGATGCCCTGGCTCTCGCCGCTGCCCCGCCCGCACTCGCCCGCCGGGCCGTACGGGCCTGGCTCACCGGCGACCACCCGCCCGATGCCGCCACCGTGGAGCGGGTCCTGGGCGTCGCCAGAGGCGACGCGGCGGCCACCGACGTCGGGGCTGGCCGACGTGTCGAGCGGTCGCACCAGCGGCTCCGACTCGTGGTTCCCGGATCGCCTTCGGCGGACGGGTCGCCGAGCGACTAGCCTGACCCCGGTTCATCGCAGAAGACGTGGAGGAGGGCTCATGCCCCCGAGACTGCGCGGTAAGTGGGCACTGGGCATCATGCCCCGTCACTTCACGTGGTTCATGAAAGACAAGCTCGCGGTCTGCGAACGACCGGGAGGGTACGGCGACAACCATCGCCGGGTCCGCCGCCAGGAGGAGATCATCTGGCTGCGCGAAAACGGGTTCGGCTGCGTGATCAGCATCATCCCGGCGACCCACAACCTCCACAACTACGACGAGCTCGGCATGCCGTACCTCCATCGTCCCTTCACCGGGGTCGACGACGTCGGCGCGTGGCTGCGCTCGTTCTGGACCGAACTCCACACCCTCCTCGACGGCAGCACCAAGGTGATGATCCACAACGAGGCCGTCGACGACACGCTCATCGGCATCCTCGGTGGCTACATCCGCTGGAGCGGGATGGTCGACGACCCGGCGATGGCGATCACCCTCACCGAGCGGATCGCCAAGCGCCAGCTCGACCCGTTCGCCCGTCAGGTCATCCTGACGGCCCACGAACAGCGCTGACCCGGGACCCGCGGGCGTTCAGCCCGACATGACGCCAGGCGTCGCGCTCGTCAGAGCGAGCGGGCCTGCAGGTCGAGGACGACACGCACGGGCGCCGACGCACGCAGGCACAGGAGTTCGCCCGTGAGGTCGAGCGACATCGTCGCCGAGGTGTAGGTGCCGGCCGTCGCTCGCACGATCGGGAACTGCGGCTGCAGTTCGTCGCAGTTCCACGCCCACACCGTCGCGTCGACAAGGCCACCGCCGACCGTGATCGTGAACTGTCCCTTGTCGACGCCGACGGGAACCGGGAGCCGCTGACCGTCCCCACCCGTGCCGACCAGTCCACCGTCCGCGTCGGTGCGCGAGTCGTACCAGCGCGTCGGACCGACGGCGACGACACCTGAGTCGTCGAGCCAATGGCCCGACACGTCGACGAGGACGTGCACCGCTCGATCGCTGGTGATGCACATCCCCGACTCGAAGGTACGCACGATGCCCGAGACCACCTGGGTCGCCGCGGCCGTGAACGGCACGGCCCACTGGAGTCCGCCACACGGCCCGACCCGCAGGACGCCCGCCGACTCGGGTGACAGGAGCGTGAGCGTCGTCGTGACCGCACGCGTCCCCGACGGGGCACCGAGCGCCACCGACGACACGGGAAGTGGGGTCCCCGGGGTGAGCCGACCGGTGAAACGGGTGTCGAGCGCCCGCCGCGGGTTCGAGGGCAACAGGCCGAGCCCCGACTCCGACTGCACACCCATCACCTCGAGCACGACAGGGACGGCGACGGTGGAGGTCATGCAGAAGGCGCCCTGGTGGACACCGACGAGCGCGACCGTGACGTTCGCCCGACCCGGGACGATCGTGAGCGTGGTCGCTGCGTTGGTCGCACCACACCGGTGCAGCGTGAGTCGACCACTGGCTGTCTCGCCCCGCGTCCGGACGCGGACCATCGCCCCGGTCGTGGGGGTCGGGATGCTGGGGAACCCGAGCACCGACACCGTCACCTTCGTGTTCGCCGGGACCGACGAGAAGCCGGAGTCGAGCACCACCACCGGCTTCACGAACGACCAGCGATCCGCGAGGACGACACCCTCGGAGGCCACCGTCGTGGTGCTCGTGGTCGGGGTCGAGGGCTGCGGCGGCACCGCCGTCGTCGCACAACCGTCGACGGCCGACACGATCGGGAACGGGTCGACGGGATCGCCCCCGCCCGGGTGCACCTCGAAGTGGAGGTGCGGCGTCCCGGCGTTGCCGCTGTCACCCACCGTGCCGATGATCTGGCCGGCCTTCACCACCGAGTTGACGGTCAGCCCGCTGGCGAACGAGTCGAGATGGGCGTAGAGGTAGAACGACCCGTCGGCCCGGGTCAGGCGCCAGCCGTTGCCGGTGAGCGGAGCGGTCGCCTCGACGTACTGACGGGTCAGTCGCCCGTCGGTGGCCGCATACACGTACTTACCCCGCGGGGCGATGATGTCGACCCCCTCGTGGGTCCGGCCCCCGCTGCGCGGGTCGCCGAAGGTGTCGTCGAAGTGGCACAACCCCTGGGCGGGGAACTGGCTGATGCGGTGGACGGTCGCCGCGTCGGCGTGCCCACCGTCGTCGACGGCGATTCCGGCGGTCGCGATCGTCAGACCGACGAGCACCAGTCCGGCGAGGCGCCGGCCCAGGGAGGGACTGGACGACGGCATCGGCGCGAACCGTAGCGCGCCCCGGCGTGCCGGTCAGGGCGCCTACCCGTGGGTAACATCGCCTCATGGCCGGGCGGCGGGTGCTGGTGAGCGGGATGGGCGGAGAGCTCGGCTCGCTCGTCGCCGCCCAGCTCGAGCAGCAGCCCTGGGTGGGTCGCCTCATCGGCATCGACGTCGATCCACCCCGACGTCGTCTGCACCGGGCCGAGTTCCACCTCCTGCAGCCGTCCGAGCGCGAACGCATCGTCGACGTCGTCACGAGCGTCAACCCGCACGTCGTCATCAACCTCAGTGTCTGGGAGCCCGACGCACGCGTGGGCCTCGAGCACGCCCGGCGCTTCACCGCCGACGCGACCACCGCCGTGATCGGTGCCGCGGCCGAGTGCAAGGCGCTCGAGAACATGGTCGTGCGGAGCGGGATCGAGGTCTACGGCCGCTCCCCAGGGAGCCCCACGCGCCCCACCGAGCGCTCCCTCGTCGAACCAACCAGCGAGTACGGCCGGATGCTCGCCGAGATCGAGCGCTCGGCGCGCGAGGTCGGCCGTCGCATCGGCATCGCCGTCGGCAAGTTGCGACTCGCCCCCGTCCTCGGCAAGCACGTCCCGAGCCCGCTCGGCCGGCTCCTGCGCCAACCGGCAGTCCCCTTCAGCGCACTCGCCGATGCGCCCTTCGCCGTGGTCGAGGACGGCGATGCCGCGCGCGCCTTCGTCCACGCCGCGGAGTCGCGGCTCGACGAGCCACTCAACATCGTCGCCGCCGGTGGCGTGACGGCGCTGCAGGCAGCGATCCGCGGTCGGCGGGTCCCCCTGCCGCTGGTCGGCCCGGAATGGATGATCGCCCGGCAGATCAGCCACGTGCTCGGCGCACCGATCCCCGACCATGTCGTCGAACTGATGCACCGCGGCCGACTCGCTGACGGGGCGCGCGCGGCCGAACTGCTCGGCTACACGCCGCGCCTCACGACGTCCGAGGTCATCGACCATCTCTATGCATGGGAGAGCGTCGTCCGTAAGGGCGCCATCCGGGAGGTCGCGTGATGGCCGACGTCCTCCGCTTCCCCGCACGCGTCGCCTCGACCGCTGCGCACGCTCTCGCCGAGCCGTTGCGTCACTGGCCGGTCCATTCGGTCGA
>JBEBDM010000330.1:0-5656 GCA_041156905.1 Actinomycetota bacterium
ATGAGCGCCTGGAGGAGCTCGGTGGCCTCGCCGGTGTGGGGCAGAGCACTGGTCATGCGCATCAGCATCCCACGCCACCACCGCCGACGCGAGGGAGCGGGTCATCGTGTGGTCCGACCCCGACGGACAGCGGTGCTCGACCTACGTGCGGGCGACCAGCGCCGCGATCCGTTCGATGTGCGCTGGCTCCATCCCGCAGCAGCCACCGACGAGCGTCGCTCCCGTCGCCAGCCACTCGGCGACAACGGCGCCGTACTCGTCGGGGGCGAGGTCGTCACGGAACTGGGCGAGGCCCTCGTTGGCGCGTGTCTCGCTCGAGTGCGCGGCCACGAAGCGGTTGGCATAGCCACCCGTACGAGCCCGGCCGGCGCACGACGGACCGGCGATGGCGAGGGCGTGCGAGATCGTCTCGGCCTGGCAGCAGTTGAACAGGACGGCTTCTGCCCCGAGCGACAGTGCGGCACCCACGGCCTCGTCGACGGGCTCTCCCGAACGGAGGGTCCCCGGAACGTGGTCGTCGAGGGTGAACGACAGCCACAGCGGTCGCCCGCTACCCGCCCTGTCGAGCGCGTCGCGCACCGTGCGCGCCTCGACGATGCTGCCCAGCGTCTCGCCCAGCCACAGGTCGACGTACGGAGCCAGACCGGCGACGAGCGGATCGATGACCGACTCCGCACGGTCGGCCTCGAAGAGATCGGGTCGATACGAACCGAACAGTGGCGGGAGCGAGCCGGCGACGAGCACGTCGTCGCGGCCCGACTCGGTGACGGCCCGTCGTGCGAGTTGCCCGGACAGGTCGGCCAACTCTCGGCCACGGGCAGCGAACCGCTCCTCACCGAGGTGGAACGGCACCACGGCGTAGCTGTTGGTGGTGATCAGCCCCGCACCGGCCTCGATGAAGTTGCGGTGAGCCTGCACGACCCACTCGGGACCCTCGAGCAGGGCGAGGGCGCTCCACTCCGGCTGACGGAACGGCGCCCCGATGCGCATGAGTTCGCGACCCATCCCGCCGTCGAGAACCAAGACCCCGGAGCCCGTCGATCCCATGGGATTCAGCATCCCACAGCCAGCGGAACGGGAGGGATTCGAACCCCCGGGCCGTGAGGCCTCACGCTTTCAAGGCGCGCGCATTTGTCCGCTCTGCCACCGTTCCGCCCGAAACTCTACCGACCGGCACCGACAGGCCACAGGCCCGGGCAGGACTGGGGACTACGGGACCCAGAGCTGCTGGAAGGCGACGATCTCGCCGCCCTGCACCGTCATCAGCCACGGAAACGGCACGAACAGGAAACCCTCCGGCGCCGAACCGCTCACGCCCTCGGTTCGCAGCACGTCGAGCTCGGTCGCGTCGATCCGGTAGTTCTGCATCACGTTCGGGTCGACCACCGTGATGAGAGCGTCGACCGCGAACGGGACGTCGTCGACGTCGAGCATCGGGTTCGCCCTCACGTACACGTCGCCGTAGCACTCCTCACCGTCCTCCGCGGCGGCCGTCGGGCACTCGGCACCGAAGAACGCCTGCATCACGGTGACGTACGGAGCCGCGGCCGAGCCACCGACGAGGTTGGCCCAGTAGAAGCCGTCGACGAGGGCACCGTCGGGAACCTCGTCGGTGTGCTCTGTCGGACTGTTCGGCGGCCCGATCTCGTCCCAGATCTCGATACCGGCGACGGTCTCCACGGGTACCGACTCGGTCGCAGGTGTGGTGTCGACCGACGAGGTCTCCGGAACCGTCGACTCGACGGAGGGAGCGGTGGTGCTGGGTGACGTGCTCGCCACGGTGGCGGACGTCCCGGTCGACGAACTCGAGGAGCACGCCCCGGCCAGACCTGTGCTGCCGAGCAACACGCTGGCCGCGACGAACGAACGGACTCTGCTCATGCCGAAGGTCTAGCAGCGGTCGCCGACATGCCGCAGTCGCGGCACACGGTCAGCGGATGGCAGAGCGCAGCGACTCGACCCAGTCGTCGGCCTCGCGCCAGCGTGCATCGGCGTTCTCGCGCACCGATCCCGAGTGGTCGCCCGCAGCCGGGTAACTACCGAGGAACTTCACCGTGCCGTGCTTGCTGTGGAGCGACCGCAGGGCATCGGCCATCAGTTCATCGGCGACGTGGCCGTCGGCGTAGATGATGAAGCAGTAGTCGCCCAGGCCGCCATCCTTCGTGGGACGCGACAGCAGGTTCGACAGGTTGATCCCGCGCGCGGCGAACTCCTGCAGGATCGAGATCAGGCTGCCCGGCGAGTCGGCACGCTGGTACACCACGACGGCGGTGCGGTCGTGGCCCGTGGGAGCCGGCACACCCTCGCGCCCCACGACCACGAAGCGGGTCTGGTTGCCGGGATGGTCGGCGATGTCGGCAGCGAGGATCTCGAGTCCGTAGAGAGCGGCCGACGCCCGGGGCGCCACTGCCGCCGACCCTGCGGGAGCCTCCTCGGCCACGATGCGCGCGGCCTCGGCCGTGCTGTTGGTCGCCTTGACGGGCGCTCCACCCACCGAGTTGCGCAGGAACGCATGGCACTGGGCCGTGGCCACGGGCTGGCTGTACACGGCCTGCACGTCGGCCATCGCCAGACCGGGACGCGCCATCAGGCAGTGCTCGATGTCGAGCACCACCTCGCGCTGGATCAGCAGCGAGTGGTTGAACACCAACTCGTCCTGGGAGAGGTTGACGGTTCCCTCGATCGAGTTCTCGATCGCCACGAAGCCGAGGTCGACCTCACCGGCATCGACGGCATCGAGCACGTCGGGCATCGTGCGGTAGAGCACGTGCTCGGCCACGGCGAGGTCGGGCTGCGACTTCAGGGCCTGCTCGGTGAAGGTCCCGAGCGGACCGAGAAAGCCGACGCGCAGCGGCGCGGTCGACGTGTCGGGGCTCGGTGTGGAGGTCATGAGCCGAAAGGCTATTGCCCCCAGCACGGTCTTCGGGGACGAGTTCCGTGGCGCATCCGGCAGAATGAACAGATGGACGAGGCAGCACTGGCCGATCTGATCGAGGGTGTGCGCTCGGGGGCGATCTCCGCCGACGAGGCCGCCGACCGTCTGCGCCGTCTGCCGTTCGTCGAGGTGGGTGACACCCTCGTCGACCATCACCGGGCTCTCCGTCAGGGGATGCCCGAGGCCATCTATGGCGAGGGCAAGTCGATCGAGCAGTGCATCGCGATCGTCGGCGAACTGCTGGCCGGCGACACCGGGCCTGTCCTGCTCACCCGTGTCAGCGATGCCGTCGCTGCCGAGGTAACGGCTGCGCACCCCGGCGCCGAGCGCAAGGGCGGGTGCCTGCTGTGGCGTCGTCCGGCACCGCACCGCACGGCGAAGGTCCTCGTCATCAGTGCCGGCACCAGCGACGTGCCGGTCGTCGACGAATGCGTCGCGACCCTCGAGGCCCACGGGTTCGCTCCCGACCGCGTCACCGACGTCGGTGTCGCAGGTCTCCACCGCCTCCTGGCCCGACTCGACCGCGTCCAGGCAGCCGACGCGATCATCGTGGTCGCCGGGATGGAAGGCGCCCTCGCCAGCGTGATCGGCGGACTCACGGCCGTTCCCGTGGTCGCCGTTCCCACGAGCGTGGGTCACGGCGCCGGGCTCCACGGGGTCACCGCCCTGCTGGCGATGCACGCATCCTGCGCCAGCGGAGTCACGGTCGTCGGGATCGACAACGGCTTCGGCGCCGCATGTGCGATCGCGAGGATGTGCCGATGAGCACCCCGGCTGCAGGCCGCACCGCCTGGTTCCACTGCTTTGCCGGGACGGCTGGTGACATGACGATGGCGTCGCTGATCCACGCTGGGGCGAGCCTCACCGACGTCGCTGCGATCGTGAGCGGACTTCCGCTCGACGGCTACGTCCTGTCGGCCGAACCGGTGTTGCGCTGCGGTGTGGCCTCGACCCATGTGTTGGTCGCGGTGCACGACGAGAACGCCCACGACGACCCCGCACACGACCACCCGACCCACGACCATGCTCCGCACCGGCCCTACCGAGAGGTGAGGGCGCTCATCGAGGCTGCCGACCTGCCGGAGCGCGTCCGTCAGCGGGCGCTCGCGACGTTCGCCTTGCTCGCCGAGGTCGAGGGGCAGATGCACCGGACGTCTCCTGACGACGTCGAGTTCCACGAGGTCGGGTCGGTCGACGCGATCGTCGACGTCGTCGGTACCTGTGCGGCACTCGAGGTGCTCGGCATCGACCGCATCGTCTGCAGCCCGATCGCCGTCGGCCACGGCACGGTGCGCGCCGCCCACGGCGTCCTCCCCAACCCGGCTCCCGCCGTCGTCGAACTCCTCGCCCGCCGTCAGGCGCCGTCATGCGGCATCGACGATCACCGTGAACTCGCGACTCCCACCGGCGTGGCACTCATGGCCGCGCTCGCCGACACGTTCGGTCCGATGCCGGCGATGTCGGTCGAGTCGATCGGGTACGGGGCCGGTACCGCCGACATCCCCGGCCGCCCGAACGTCGTGCAGGTCGTCGTCGGCACCGAGACCGTCCGCTCCGGAGCCACCGGGAACGATGGCGCCGGTCAGCCGGTCCAGTCGTTCGAGGCCAACGTCGACGACGTGAGCGGCGAGGTCCTCGCCCACGCCATCGCTGCACTCCTCGCTGCCGGTGCCCACGATGCATGGGCCACGCCGATCGTGATGAAGAAAGGTCGGCCCGCGCACACGGTCCACGCACTCTGCGATCCAGCGCGCGCCGCCGAGGTCGCTGCCGTGCTCGTACGCGAGACCGGCTCGCTCGGTGTGCGCGGCTCGCTGATCGAGCGCTGGCCCCAACAGCGCAGCCAGCGCACGATCGAGGTCCACGGACACCCCGTCAGGATCAAGTACGCCGAGGCCACCATCAAGGTCGAGCACGACGACGCCCTCGCCGTCGCTGCAGCCACTGGTCTGCCGCTGCGCACCGTGCTCGCCGAGGCCGGCGCGATCGCTGCCCGCGAACTCTGACGGCCCGCCTCTCGGCGGGCCGTCAGCATCAGTTCGTCGACCGGGGAGGTCCGGTCGTGATCGGTTCCCGCGTCGACGCGGGTCGGGGTCACGCGGCGAGCGCCTCGGACACGATCTGCTCGAGCTCGGCGGCCTCGATCTCACCCGACACACGGACCTTGACCTTGCCGTCGGCTCCGACGATCACGAAGTACGGCCAGCCACTGGCGCCGTAGGCCTTGGCGACCTCGCCGGCGACACCCTCACCGGCCGACTGGTCGACGAGCACCGGCCACGGCCAGCCCTTGTTGTTGAACCACTCGGCGGGCGGGAAGTTCGGGGCGTCCTGGGCAACGGCCGTGGCCACGCCGATGACACGAAGGTCGGCCGGAACGGCTCCGCTCTTCTTCCAGTCGATGAGGCGCGGGACCTCGGCGTTGCAGTGCGGGCACCAGTGCGCGAGGAACACGACCATGTAGGCACCGTCCGCGCTGTCGAGCGTGATCTCGTCACCACCGAAGGTCAGGCCCTTGACGGTCGGGGCCGTGACGCCCACAGCCGCGTCGGTCGCCGCGGAGTTGTCGTACTGCGCCAGGGGCTCACCGGTGATGGTCGCCGGCTGCGACGTGGGGAAGTCGGAGGTCACCTGGGTGCTCGAGTCGGTGGAGGTGCTCGCCGTCTCGTCGTCACCACCGGCGACGACCACGATGAGCGCCGCGAGGGCGACCGCGACGAT
>JBEBDM010000331.1:0-2766 GCA_041156905.1 Actinomycetota bacterium
GCTCGAGCGGGCGTCCCGTTCGGGCCTGACTCAGGCGTGCTGGACGAGGGCGTCGAACAGCGCCTGCTGTTGGCTGTCGGCGTCGGCCGTGTCCTCGGGATGCCACTGCGGGGCGACGATCCAGGCCGCCGGATCGGCAGCCTCGACCGCATGCACCAGTCCGTCGGCGCTCCGTGCCGTCACCACCAGTCCGTCGGCGATCCGGTCGAGAGCCTGATGATGAACACAGTGGCAACGGCTGACGGTGGTGGCGCCAAGAGCCTGCGCGAGACGTGAGCCCTCGTCGACCTGCACCTCGGTGTAGCGCATCCAGTGGTCCTCGGTGCCGATGTCCTGCACGAGGGTCCCACCCATCGCGACATTGAGGACCTGCATGCCGCGGCAGATCGCGAGCATCGGCACGCCGAGGTCGAGAGCGGTGCGGACGACGGCGAGTTCGACGGCGTCGTGCTCGGGAACGATCCCGTACAACTGCTCGGCCGTGGCCTCCTGCCCGTAGTGCCGTGGATCGACGTCGCCGCCGCCGTGGAGCACGATCGCGTCGACGCGCCGCAGCAAGGAGTCGAGGTCGTCGGCCAACGCCGGGATGGGCGGCAGCATCAACGGCATCCCACCGGCACGCGTCGCTGCGTGGAAGTAGCGGCGGCCCGCTCCGAAGGGTGCCCCACGGACCCCCTTCGCGTCCTCCATCAGACGTCCGACCACGAGGACGACGGGCCGGCTCACAGCATCCCCGATCCGAGCGGCACGCGTGAGGCCCGCGCCGCGGCGCGGCGGACGAGTTCGTCGTAGAGCGCCTGTTGTTGCGGCTTGTGCGGAGCGGTGTCCTCCGGGTGCCACTGGCAGGCGACGATCCACGACGCGCTCGCGAGCTCGACGGCCTCGAGCTGGCCGTCTGGCGCCCAGCCGACCGGTGTGAGAGCGGGGGCGACGTCCTTCAGGCCTTGGTGGTGAACGGAGTGGCAGTGCTCGAGTTCGGTGGTGCCGCACGCCTCGGCGACCCGGCTGCCCGGGGTGAGGCGCACGCTGTGCTCGCGCATCCAGTGGTCGGCGTTCCCGATGTCCTGTTGCAGCGTGCCACCGAGTGCGACGTTGAGGACCTGCATCCCGCGGCACAGGGCGAGCATCGGCAGGTCGAGCTCGATGGCCGCGAGGGCGATCGCGATGTCGAGGTCGTCGTGGGCCTGGACGATGCCGTACACGGTGTCCTCGTCGGGGTCCTCCCCGTAGCGGCGCGGGTCGACGTCGCCGCCGCCCGGCAGCAGGACCCCGTCGAAGTGCTGGAGGACGGTCTTGGCGTTGCGGGCCAACACCCCGATGGGCGGCACGAGCACGGGAACACCGCCCGCACGGGCGACGGCCCGGCTGTAGGGCTGGCTGCTGCTGAACGCATCGCGCTTGCCCTCGTCGGAGAACGTCAGCGTGCGGGCGCACAGTGCGATCAGGGGAGGCGGGGTCTCCATTCCCACCATTCTGCCGCGCTCGGGTACCGTCGCCGCCATGTCGAACGGCTCGATCACCCTCGTCAACCCGTCCACTGGCCAACCGATCCGTGAGATCGGCCTCGCCTCCGCCGCCGACGTTGACGCCGCGGTCGCCCGCGCCTCGGCCGCACTCCCCGCGTGGCGGGGCATGGCACCGGCCGACCGGACCCGGCTGCTGCGTCGTTTCGCCGACACGGTGGCGGCCCACGCCGACGAGCTCGCCCTCCTCGACACCCAGAACATGGGCATGCCGATCGGCAGCGCCCGGTGGTGCGCGAACGCGGCCGCCGACACGATCCACTACTTCGCCGGTGCGGTCGAGAAGCACGCAGGTAGCTCGATCCCCGTGGCGGGCGGGATCAACGTCACCTTCCACGAGCCGCTCGGTGTCGTCGGCCTGATCACGCCCTGGAACTTCCCGGTGCTCATGGCCTCGTGGAAGATCGGTCCGGCTCTCGCAGCCGGGAACACGGCGGTGCTCAAGCCCGCCGAGATCACGCCGCTCTCGGCGATGCGCCTCGGCGAACTGGCCCTCGAGGCGGGGATCCCGGAGGGTGTGCTCAACGTCGTCGTCGGTACGGGGGCCGAGGCCGGTTGGCGTCTCGTCGAGCACCCCGACGTCCGCAAGGTGGCCTTCACCGGCAGCACTGCGGTCGGCAAGCGGATCATGGCGGGGTGTGCCGACCAGGTGAAGCGGGTGACCCTCGAGCTCGGCGGCAAGAGCGCCAACATCGTGTTCGCCGATGCCGATGTGGCCAAGGCTGCCGCAGCGGCACCCGGTGCCGTGTTCGACAACTCCGGTCAGGACTGCTGTGCGCGTAGCCGTGTGCTCGTGCAGCGCAGCGCACTCGACGAGTTCCTCCCTGCCTTCATCGATGCCGCCCGGTCGTGGAGGGTCGGTGACCCGATGGATCCCGACACGGCGATGGGCCCGCTGGTCACCCAGCAGCACCTCGAGCGCGTGCGGTCGTTCACCAGCGGGCTCGAGACGGTGTTCACGGGCGGTGCCCCCACCGGACCCGGGTTCTGGCACCCGATCATGATCGCGATGGCCGACGACGCCGGTCCGGCCGTGTGCCGCGACGAGGTGTTCGGTCCCGTGGCGGTCGTCATCCCGTTCGACGACGAGGCCGACGCGATCCGCATCTGCAACGACAGCGACTTCGGCCTTGCCGGCTCCGTGTGGACCGGCGACGGCGCTCGCGGGATCCGGGTGTCGCGGGCGATGGAGGCCGGCACGATCAGCGTCAACTCGAACTCGTCGGTGCGGTACTCCACGCCG
>JBEBDM010000332.1:0-3982 GCA_041156905.1 Actinomycetota bacterium
CCCCATCGTGCTCGAGGAGATGCTCACCGGGCCGGAGTGCAGCCTGATGGCGATGTGCGACGGCACGGTCGCCAGGGCGCTCCCCGTGGCACAGGACCACAAGCGCATCGGTGAGGGCGACACGGGGCCGAACACCGGAGGCATGGGCGCCTACGCACCAGCACCGATCCCCTACGACCCCGACGAGCTGACGGCGACGTTCGTACAGCCGGTGCTCGACCACCTCGCATCGGTCGGCGCTCCCTACATCGGCGTGCTCTACGCCGGTCTCATGCTCACACCCGACGGGCCACGGCTGCTCGAGTTCAACTGCCGCTTCGGTGACCCCGAGACACAGGCCGTGCTCCCGCTGCTCGACGACGACCTCGCCACCTTGGCCCTCGGTTGTGCGAACGGCCGGATCGGCGTCGAGCGGATCTCCGCCAGTGGAGCCGCCTGCACCGTGGTCGCTGCAGCAGCCGGTTACCCGGGCGCGGTCCGCTCGGGCGACGCGATCACCTGGGGCGACGACGATGCAGAGTCGCTCGTGTTCCCCGCCGGCACCGACGGTCGTCTCACCACCGGCGGCCGTGTCCTCGCCGTCACCGGACTCGGCCACGATCTCTCCGAGGCACGCGGCAACGCGTACTGCCGCCTCGCGGGAATCTCCTTCGATGGCATACAGGTGCGTCGTGACATCGGATGGCGCTCCATCGGGGCACGGCTCACGTCGTACGCCGCAGCCGGGGTCGACATCGACGAGGGCACCCGCGCCGTCGACAACATGAAGGCCGCCGTCGAGCGGACGCACGGTCCGGCGGTCCTGCGTGGTGTCGGCAGCTTCGGCGGCGCGTTCAGCGCACGTGAGATCGTCGCCATGGACGATCCCGTTCTCGTGGCGAGCACCGACGGAGTGGGCACCAAGGTCGAGTTGGCGGCCCGCCTCGGGAGGTACCGAGGCGTCGGCATGGACATCGTGAACCACTGCATCGACGACGTCCTCGTGCAGGGTGCCCGACCCCTCTTCTTCCTCGACTACGTCGCCAGCAGCCGACTCGACGCCGACCAGGTCGCCGAGGTCGTGACAGGGATGGCCGAGGCCTGTGAGGCCGCTGGCTGTGCACTCCTCGGCGGAGAGACCGCCGAGATGCCCGGCGTGTACGCGCCCGGCGCGTTCGACATCGCCGGCACGCTGGTCGGTGTGGTCGAGCGGGCCGCGATGCTCCCCCATCGCGTGCTCGAACCCGGCGACGTGTTGCTCGGCATCGCCTCCAACGGCCCGCACACCAACGGCTACTCACTGCTGCGCAAGGTGTTCGACTGGCTCCCGATGGAGACCACTCCGCCGGGTTTCGACGTCCCGCTCGGCGAGGCGTTGTTGCGGCCTCACCGCAACTACCTGCCCGTGCTCGACGCCGTGCTCCGTGACGGGAGCGCGAAGGCACTTGCCCACATCACGGGTGGCGGACTTCCCGACAACCTTCCCCGCGTGCTCCCCGACGGGATCGACGCAGTGGTGCGGCTCGGCTCGTGGCCCGTGCCCGCGCTGTTCCGACTCGTGCGCGAACTCACGGTCGGCATGAGCGACGACGAGTTGTACCGGACACTCAACATGGGTGTCGGCATGGTCGTGGTGTGCGCACCCGCCGAACTCGAACGTGTGCGTGAGTTGATCCCGGAGGAGACCTGGGTGATCGGAGAACTCGTGTCGGCTCCCGCGGGAACGACAGGGCGCGAGGTCCACCTGCGATGAGCGGCACCGACAGCGTCACCCGCCTCGTCGTGATGGCCTCGGGCAACGGCTCGAACCTGCAGGCGGTCCTCGATGCGTGCGCGAGTGGCGTGCTCCCCGCGCAGGTGGCGGCGGTCGTCAGCGATCGGCGCGACGCGTTCGCCCTCCAACGGGCCGAGACCGCCGGGGTGCCCGGTGTGCATGTCGGCCTGCGCGACGGAGAGACACGGGCGTCCTACGACGCACGACTCGCCGACGTCGTGAGTGGCTTCGATCCCGACATCGTCGTGCTCGCCGGCTGGATGCGGCTGCTCACCCTCGACTTCCTCGGTTGGTTCCCCGGGATGGTCGTCAACCTGCATCCTGCGCTGCCCGGCGAACTCCCCGGCACGCACGCCATCGCCCGGGCCCACGCCGAGTGCCAGGCCGGAACCCGGACGCGTAGCGGGGTGATGGTGCACCTCGTACCCGACGAGGGCGTCGACGACGGGCCCGTTCTCGCAGCAGAGGAGATCGAACTGCATCCCGGCGAGTCGCTCTCCGATCTCGAGGTGCGCGTCCACGCCGTCGAGCACCGTCTCCTCGTGTCGACACTCCGCGATCTCTGTCTCCGCCGCCCAACCCTCCCGCTCGAAGGAGCACGCCCATGAGCAACGACGAACTCTTCGGCCGCTACGAGGCCCTCACCTTCGACGACGTGGTGATCGTCCCCGGGTACAGCGAGGTGCTCCCCGACTCGGTCGACACGACGGCGGTCTTCGCTGCGGGGATCGAGTTGCGGGTCCCGCTCGTGAGCGCGGCGATGGACAAGGTCACCGAGTCACGCATGGCGATCGCCATGGCACGCGAGGGCGGGATCGGCGTGATCCACCGGAACATGGCCATCGTCGATCAGGCCGCCGAGGTGCAGAAGGTGAAGCGCAGCCAGAGCGGCATGATCACCGACCCGGTGACCCTGCCCCCGAGCGCCACGCTCGCCGACGCCGAGGCCCTGATGGCCCGCTTCAAGTTCAGCGGAGTGCCGATCACCGATCCGCACGGGCGGCTCATCGGGATCCTCACGAACCGTGACACGCGGTTCTGCGAGCCGTCCGACTACGCCCGCCCCGTCACCGACTTCATGACCGGCGAGGGGCTCGTCACGGCGGGTGAGGGCACCACGGTGGAGCAAGCGAAGGCGATCCTCCAGAAGCACCGGATCGAGAAGCTTCCGCTCGTCGACGCCGACGGACGCCTCACCGGTCTGATCACCGTGAAGGACATCCTGAAGTCGCAGGAGTTCCCGCACGCCACACGCGACTCCGCAGGACGGCTGCGGTGCGTGGGAGCCGTGGGCGTCGGGGCAGAGTTGGAGGAGCGGGTCGAGGCGCTCGTGGCGCAGGGCGTCGACGCCGTCGCTCTCGACACTGCCCACGGACACTCCGCGGGCGTCATCACGGCCATTCAGCGCATCCGCGCCGCCTGGCCCGACCTGCCGATCGCCGCGGGCAACGTGGTCACCGAGGAGGGTGTCGAGGCGCTCGTGAAGGCCGGGGCCGACACGGTCAAGGTCGGCGTCGGTGCCGGATCGATCTGCACGACCCGTGTTGTCAGCGGAGCAGGAATGCCGCAGCTCTCCGCGATCCACGGAGCGGCCCGAGCGGCTGCTCGGCTCGGTGTGCCGATCATCGGCGACGGTGGGATCACCTATTCGGGCGACATCGTGAAGGCGATCGCCGCAGGGGCCGGCACCGTGATGCTCGGGTCGCTGCTCGCCGGCACCGACGAAGCCCCGGGTGAGCTCGAACTGTTCGAGGGCCGCCGCTACAAGAGCTACCGCGGCATGGGATCGATGGGTGCGATGCAGGGGCTCGGCGCCGACCGCTACGCCACCGCGCAGGGCGGGCAGAGCCAGCTCGCCGGTCAGTCACGCAAGCTCGTGCCCGAGGGGATCGAGGGCCGCGTGCCCTACTCGGGCACCCTCGGCGACGTGGTGTACCAGCTCGTCGGCGGGCTCCGCAGCGGCATGGGCTACGCCGGAGCAGCCACCCTCGCCGACCTGCGGAGCGGGGCCCGGTTCATGAAGGTCACGACCGCCGGCCGCAACGAGAGCCACCCCCACGACGTGACCATCACCAAGGAAGCCCCCAACTACCAGCGCACCTAACCCCACCCCACCGATCTCGGCGCAGATCGTCCCGGATTCCGGGACGATCCGTACCGAGATCTCGGGGATTTTCCGTCGGGCTGATCTCGGCGTGCCCAGACGGGCATGAGACTCGATCAGATTGA
>JBEBDM010000333.1:0-12099 GCA_041156905.1 Actinomycetota bacterium
CATTGCCGCGGGCGTGATGCGACCGCGGCCCACCCACGAGGCCGTCATGATGATCTGGGCGGCCGGCCACGGGGTGATCACCCTCGCTGCTCGCAACCCCCTGCCCTCTCTCGCCGAACAGGACGAACTCTTCGTCGCCACACTCACCGCGCTGCTGCGCGGGATGTGCGACACTCGTCCTGACGGCGCATGACACGGGAACTCGGCGAGAACACCTGGCACGACCTCTGGAACGGGCGGCGACGCCCGCTCCTCGTCATCCCCATCGGTTCGTGCGAGCAGCACGGTCCGCACCTGCCGCTCGACACCGACACCCGCATCGCCGAGACGCTCGCGCGCAGCCTCGCCGACAAGTACGACGACGGCGACGTGATGGTGGCACCGACCCTGTCGGTCACCGCGAGCGGCGAGCACGCCCACTTCCCCGGGACCCTCTCGATCGGTGCCGAACTGATGGAACTCGTGCTGGTCGAGTACGTCCGCAGTGCGGACTGGAGCTCGGGGGTCGTGCTCGTCAACGGCCACGGCGGGAACGCCGCGCCCGTGTCGAGGGCCGTGCGCCAGCTCACGGCAGAGGGACGTCGGGTCTTCTCGTGGTGGCCGCAGATCTCCGGGGCCGACGCCCATGCGGGCCACACGGAGACGTCGATCATGCTCGCCATCGCACCCCACCTCGTGCGGATGGAACTCGCCGAGGCCGGGGCCACTGACCCCATCGCGGACATCATCGACACGATGCGCGCCGGCGGGGTCCAGGCAGTGAGCGAGAACGGGGTGCTCGGAGATCCACGTCGTGCGACCGCCGCCCACGGCCACTCCGTGCTGGCGCGACTCGCCATCGACCTTCTCTCGGTGGTCGACGACTGGTGGGAATGATGCGCGTCGTCCGCGACCCCTCGTGGCGCGACGTCGACGACGAGACGGTGCTCGCAGGGTCGCCGTTGCGTCTTCTCCGGCTCACCGCCGGTGGACGCGCCGTCCTCGCCCGTGCCGAGGCGTCGGGACTCGACGAGCCCACCACGACACAGAGTCGCTTCATCGATCGGCTGATCACCGCCGGCGCGGTCCACCCTGTCGAGCCAGGGCCTAGCGCGTTCTCCGCCGCCGACGTCACCGTGGTGATGCCTGTGCGAGGGCCGTGGCCGACGATCCCGAGTGGCTGTCATGTCATCGTGGTCGACGACGCGAGCGAGCCGCCCCTCGTCGCACATCCCCGCTCGACCGACACTCGCCAGCACGTCTCTCACGCGACTCCGGTCGGTCACGCTGCCGATGACGCAACGGACGACATGACAGACGGCACGACATGCGGCACGACAGACCGCATGCCGGTCAGCATCACGCACGGCACGAGCCACGACCACCCGGCTGACACGGCGGGAGACGCGGGCCGCGAGACGTCTGGTCGCCCAGGGGTCGAGGTGCTCCGACTCGACGTCAACGTCGGGCCGGGCGGGGCACGCAGCGCAGGACTCGAGCGGGTGACCACACCTCTGGTGGCCTTCGTCGACGCCGACGTCGACCTACCCGACGACTGGCTGGCCGGCCTGCTCGGTCACTTCGCCGATCCGCTCGTCGCAGCCGTCGCACCGCGTGTCGCCAGCCGTCCCGGCCCGACAGCACTCGAGCAGTACGAGACGGCCCACAGTCCCCTTGACCTCGGCGACACCCCGGCACTCGTCGCGGCCGGGTCGCGCGTGTCGTACGTCCCGACTGCCGTCCTCGTGGCGCGTACCGATGCGGTCAGGGCCTGCGGTGGCTTCGACACCGCCATGAGGTTCGGCGAGGACGTCGACCTCGTGTGGCGTCTCGGCGCCGCAGGATGGCGGGTCCGCTACGAACCCTGCGTCGTCGTGGTCCACCGCCCACGCGACTCGTGGTCGGGGTGGCTCCGCCAACGAGTCGGTTACGGCTCCGCAGCAGCGCCACTCGCAATCCGGCACGGTGAGGCCGTCGCCCCGATGCGCTGCAGTGGATGGAGTCTCGCTGTCTGGGTCCTCGCCCTCACCGGTCGCCGCGCGGGCATGGCCGGCGCTCTCGCCGTCGCCGCCACCACCGGGGTCCTTCTCCAGCGTCGCCTCACACGACTCCCTGCCCGCGAGGCGTGGCGTCTCGTCGCGCGTGGTCACCTCCTCGCCGGGCTACAACTCGCCCGTGCGGTGCGACGGGTCTGGTGGCCCCTAGCGATCATCGCCACCCTCGTCGGAGGGCGCCGGGCCCGGACGATGGTCGCACTCGCCGTGTTGGCCCCGTCGATCGTCACGGCCGCCGACCGGCGACAGGACGGCACGTCACGACTCGCCCGCAATGCCGCACTGGGCATCGTCGACGATGCCGCCTACGGGTGGGGTGTGTGGAAGGGCGTTCTCCGCGAACGCAGCGTGCAGGCCCTGCGGCCGTCGCTCAGCGCGTGGCCGCCGCGAGACGCTGGCTGATGTCGGCGCACTCGAGGCAGACCGACTCGGGGACGACACCGATGCGCATCAGCTGCTGGAACACCACGCAGCCGAGGCAGAAGGCGAAGACGGCTTCGAGGGTCGCAGCGATGACGAGTCCGGCGATCAGGACCGTGGCGACTCCCGGAGCCCCTGCGGCGGTGGCCACGAGCGCTCCGCCGCTGAAGGCGAGTCCGACGCCCTGGGCGAAACGCTTGGGCGATCCGGCCACGAAGCGGTGCTGGTAGTCGGGGAAGCGGCGGCTGATGGCCGGCGTGACCACGTGGGTGACGAAGGCCCCGAGCGGGCTCAGGCGCGGGCCGGTGAGCACACGGGCGAGGAAGCCGTAGGCGAGGGGCAGCAGGACCCACCACTGGTGCGTGGCGAGGTAGACGATGCCCTGGGCGACCGCACCGGCCGCCACGAAGCGGGCCGAGGTCTCGTTGACGGGGTTGGGGAATCCGAGCCAGCGACGCATGTGCTCACCCTAACCCTCTAATTCCGATCAGGCAACTCGGGATTAGGGGTCGCCGACGGCCCCGTTCTCCACCCCCGTCGAGCCACCCGACGGCTACGGTGACCACGATGACCGTGCGACTCACCGTCGACCGAGCCGCCTGGCAGGACCATGTCCGGGCCACCGCCGCCGCCTACGGGACCGCCCTCGTGCCGGTCGTCAAGGGCAACGGCTACGGCTTCGGTCGTCCACTCCTCCATGGTGCCGTCGAGGCCCTCGGGACCCGGGTCGTCTGCGTCGGGACCGTCCACGAGGTCGCCGATGTCCCCGCCACGCTCCAGCCCGTCGTCCTGACGCCCACGCTGACCGCCCCGGAGCCCCGGTCGGGCGGCCCCGATCCCGTCCTGACGGTGGGCTCGGCCGCCCATGTCGCCGCCCTCGACGGATGGGCCGGCTCGGTCGTGGTCAAGCTCCAGAGCACCATGCGCCGGTATGGCGCCGCCCCCGGCGACCTCGCCGACGTGTTGCGCGCCGTGCACCGCAGCCACCTCAGCGTCGCCGCCCTCGGGCTGCATCTGCCCCTCCACGGCACCGACGCCGAGCGCGCCCACGAGGCCGACGACTGGCTCCGCGCCCTCGACAGCGCAGGAGCCCTCCCCGACGCCGAGGTCTGGCTGAGCCACCTCGCCCCCGACACGCTCGCCGAACTGGCGGCTCGCCATCCCCGGCGGCAACTCCGCGCCCGGGTGGGCACCGCTCTCTGGCACGGTGTTCCCCGCGGATCGTTCCTGCACCTCGGCGCCGACGTCGTCCAGACCACCGAGGTCCGGGCCGGCGAGATCGCCGGGTACCGGGGTGTCGCCGTGCCCTTCGACGGCACCCTGCTCTCCCTCGGGGCCGGAAGTGCCCACGGTGTCGCGGCGCTCGACTCACCGGATCCCGCGCACCGCAGCCCGTTCCACTACGCCCGGCAGCGGCTACCCCTCCTCGAAGCCCCGCACATGCACACCTCGCTCGTGATGGTGCCCGCTGGCTGGCCGTGCCCCGCAGTGGGCGACATGGTCGACCTCCAGCGCCCGCTCATCACCACGCAGGTCGACGAGGTCCGCTTCCGGTGAGCGACCTCCGCCACGGCGGGCGACTCGCCGGCCTCGACGTCGTCCGCGGCGTCGCCCTCATCGGTGTGTGTGCCATGAACTACCACGGTTATCTCATCAACCGTGGCGGCCAGCGCGGCGATGGCTGGACGACGGTGCTCGATCCGTGGACCGGTCCGCTCAGTACGCGGTTCGCGGCTACGTTCGTCGTCGTCGCCGGCATCGGGATCAGCCTGCTCACCACCGATGCCCGCCGCACACGGCACCCCAACACCGTGATGGCCCGGCGCCTGACACTCGTGCGACGTGGCGTGTTGCTCCTCGCCGGCGGACTGGTGCTCGACTGGGTGTGGCCCGGCACGATCCTGTTCTTCTACGGCGGTTACTTCCTCGTCAGCGCCCTGCTCATCACGCTCGCCGATCGCTGGCTGATCCTGATCGGCGCGGCCAGCGCGCTCTCCGCGACGGCGATCCGCTGGTGGGTGATGGTCCGCTCCGACGGCGGGCACGAGACGGCGTGGCTGCTGTACGGCGAGGCGGAGGCGAACCACTCACCTCGCGACCTCGTGCTCGACCTCGCCGTGCGCGGTACACATCCACTGCTGCCGTGGCTCGCCTTCCTCACCATCGGGATGGTGCTCGGGCGACGTCTCCCGCTCGCCGGACCAGCGCGCGCCACCTGGGCGTTCGGCGGGGTGCTGGCCGTGGTCTTCGGGTTCGGACTCGAGCAGACACTCGGCGTCGATCTCGTCCTGCGCAGTACCGACCCGTTCGACTGGGCACTGCCGTACACCCTGACGGCCGGTGGCACGGCGGTCGTGGCTGTCATCGCGATCAGCGCGCTCGCCGACCGTTGGCCCACTGCGCTGGCGACACGGGCGCTCGCCGTCACCGGGCGTTCGACGCTGACCCTCTACGTGCTCCACGCGCTCGTCTTCAACCTCGTCGTCGACTGGCTCGGCTGGATCGAGCCGGGTTCGATCTGGAACGCGTTCCTGCTCGCCCTCGCCTACTGGATCGTCGCCGTGATGCTCGCCAACGCCTGGGCGTCACGCCACGAGCACGGTCCGCTCGAGGCGGCCTACCGGGCGTTCAGCGGCTGACGCGCGAGGCGCGACGGGAGCGGTGCACACCGCGCACACCGACCGCTCCGGCACCGACGAGCGGACCGCGGTCACCGAGACGCGCCGGCGTGATGCGAGCACCCTTGCTGAAGGCGAGGGTCGCGTGTTCGTCGAGGGCTTCCTGCGCTGAGTTGAAGAACGTCGCACCGAACCCGAGGGCCACCGAGCCGCCGACGACCACGAGGTCGAGGTCGAGTGCGTTGCACACCGATGCCACCGCCCGGCCGACGAGCCGACCTGTGCGCTGCATGATCTCGTAGGTCGGTTCGGTGGGCGGACGACCGGTGATCGCCTCGATCGCCGTCCCCGACGCCTCGGCCTCCAGGCAACCACGCGCTCCGCAGGGGCAACGACGACCGTTGGGCTCGACGATGATGTGACCGATGTGGCCGGCGTTGCCACTGGCCCCGTCGAGCAACTGACCGTTGAGGACGATGCCGCCGCCGACCCCTGTGCTCACGACCATCGCGAGGAAGTTCTCGCGCCCCTGCGCCGCACCGAGCCATCCCTCGGCCAGGGCCAGGGCCTTGGCGTCGAGATCGCCATAGACGGGCAGTGAGGTCGCCGTCGAGAGTCGCTCGCGCAACGGATAGTCGCGCCAGGCCTCGATGTTGAGCGGCGAGATGGTCTCGCAGTCGGGCGTGATCGGGCCGGCCGAACCGACTCCGATCGCAACCGGCCGCATCCGGTGGTGACTCCGCGCGCGATCGAGCTGGGAGTCGACGACGTCGAGCAGCGAACCGAAGAGGTGTTCACCTCCGAGGTGGTGGTCGATCAGGACGCGGTCGCGGTCGATCAGCTCACCCTTGAGGGTCACCAGCCCGACGGCCATCTTCGTGGCACCGATGTCGATGGCGACGATGACCTCACCGCCTTCACTGGCCGCGTCGGGTGAGACCGATCCGGGCGGTGTGTCGGCGCTCAGCGAGACCTTGCGCGCCGGGGCGACCGACGGCGCAGCGTGGAGCTGGGTCTCGTCATCCGACACGACGAGCGGCCTCCACGAGGTTGATCTCGTACAGCACGAGGTCGAGGGCGTCGGCGCTCACCATCCCGGAGAAACGCTGCGGGTTCTCGGGGGTGATGCACGACGCCAGCGGCTGGAGCAGGGTCCACGGGGTCGGGTGGCTGAACTGCACCACGCTGTAGCGCTCGCCGTCGAAGCCGGGGGCCGCCACGACACGGTGGATGCCCGTGGGGATGACACCGTTGGTGAGGCGCTCCAGCATCATGCCGGTGTTGATGATGACCTGTCCGTCGGGCGCGACCGCGTCGACCCAGCCACCGTCGACGAGAACCTGCAGGCCGGGGGCCGTAGCCCGGGGCAGAGCGGTGATCAGGTTGATGTCACCGTGGGCTCCCGCCCAGACGTGCATGTCGCCCGGCGCCTGCGGCATCGGCGGGTAGTGGATGGCGCGGGTCAGGGTCGCCCCGTTGGTGGTCATCTCGTCGAAGAGCGATTCGTGGCAACCGAGTCCCTCGGCGATGACACGCAGGAAGCGACGCTGGAGCTCCTCGATCTCGCGGTGGAAGGTGGTGAGCACGTCGCGGATGCCGGGAACAGCACCCTCGGGCAGCACCTGTCGGCCGTAGCGGTGCGGGTAGCGAGTGCGCAGCGGATGACCCTCGGGGAGCTCGATGCCCCAGTTGAGCATCTCCTTCCAGTCGGGGTGGTCGCTCGACGCCGCCGTCTCGACGAGCAGGCCGGTGTAACCGGTCTGGCCGTGGGTCTCGGGTGCCCGGAACGAGTCCTTGACCTCCTGGGGAGCGTGGAAGAACTCGGCCAACATCCCGTAGGCCGTGTCGAGAAGGTCGCTGCCGAGGTCGTGGGCGGTGTACACGAACCCCGTCCGCAGACTCCGGCGCACGCCGTCGACCACCGCGCGGCGTTGGGCGGCCGAGCCGTTCTCGAAGGCCAACAGGTCGACGTCGAGGATCTCGCTCATGGGCCCACGGTAGCCCTCGGGACGGCCCGTCGACCCCCGACGTCCAAGGCACGTCCAAGAAGTGATGGGGGCCGATCCAAGAAACGTCAAAGTCCATTGCGCCCGCAAACATCGTGATGTTCAGTGCTCTCACCACCCCGGACGCCCCGTCCGGCCACCACAGGGAGACCCACATGAAGCACACGATGAACACCCGCCGCTGGGCCGTCGTCGGCACCGCCGTCGCGATGGTGCTCGGCACCGGCGGCCTCGCCGCTGCCGGCGCCCTCGGCGGACCCGTCCGTCCGACGATCTCCTCGATCGTCGACGATTCGGGCTCGAGCGTCCCGTCGAGCACCGAGGACAGCACCGTCACCACCACCGACGGCACCGACGACAGCACGGCCAGCACCATCGCCGACGACTCGACCGAGCTCGAGACGACCACGTCGGTCGACGACAGCACCGAGACGACCATCGACGACGACAGCGACGACCTCGCCGACGACCACGGCGGAGACCGTGCCGATGACGAGTCGGACGACAGCACCGAGTCCACCATCGACGATGACGACAGCGACGACTCGGACGACGACAGTGGCCAGGGCCGCGGGCGTGGCCGGGGTCGCGGCGGTGACGACGAGTCGGACGACAGCACCGAGACGACCATCGACGACGACAGCGACAGTGACGACGACTCGGACGACGACTCGGACGACGAGGGCGACGACGACAGCGACGACTCGGCAGACGACGTCACGACGACGACCATCGGCGGCTGACAGCCGCAGCCTCTCGGTGCCCTCACCACCACGGCACCTGAGTCACCGGGTTCCGGGCGGTGCTCGCTCCCATCAGTTCGACCAACGTCGCGGCGAGGTCATACTGACGGAATGGCGAGCACCGACTGGAACCCGGTCCTGCGTTCCGAGTGGGAGAAGCCCTACTGGGTCGACCTGCAGGCGTTCGTGGCGGGCGAGCGAGCCCGTCACACGGTCTACCCACCCCACGACGAGGTGTTCGCCGCCCTCCACCTCACGCCCTATGCCGACACCCGGGTCGTGATCCTCGGTCAGGACCCGTACCACGGGCCCGGCCAGGCCCACGGCCTGTGCTTCTCGGTGCGTCGCGGGGTCGCGATCCCCCCCTCGCTCACGAACATCCACACCGAGATGCGAGCCGACCTCGGCATCACCACCCCGCGACACGGCAACCTCGAGGCATGGGCGACACAAGGGGTGCTCCTGCTCAACACCTCGCTCACCGTCCGGGCCGGGCAGGCGGCGTCACACCAGGGCAAGGGTTGGGAGGTGTTCACCGACGAGGTGCTCCGCGCCGTGAACGCCAAGACGACGCGTGTGGTGTTCATCCTCTGGGGCAGTCACGCACGGAAGAAGAAGAGCCTCGTCGACACCAGCCGACACGTCGTGATCGAGTCGGCCCACCCGTCGCCGCTCAGCGCGCACAACGGCTTCTTCGGTAGCCGACCGTTCAGCAAGGCGAACGCTGCTCTCGCCGAGGTCGGTCTCGAGCCGATCGACTGGCGACTGCCCGACGGAGACGACCGAGCCGGCTGAGTCGGCTGACGTGGCGGAGACGACTCGCCCGACGGACACGACCGACACCACGGAGACGAGCGACACCACAGAGATGAGCGGCGCCATCGGCGCCAGCGGTGCCACTGACGACGCTGCCCCGGCTCCCCGGCCGGCCGGCTCTCTGCCCGGTCAGCGCACGTGATCGTGGCCGTCGGGCCAGAACCGTCCCGGGGACGCCTCGAGCAGACCGGCCGGCCACTCCCATCCCGGGGTCGCCATCACGATGTCGTCGTCGAGTGCCGTCCACCCGTGAGCGAGCAGGTCAGCAGCGAGTGGGCTGCCATCAGGGACGTACCGACGTCGATCGCCGTGCTGGAGGTACAGCAAGCGCCCGAGGGGACGCATCCCGTACGACTCGTAGAGGCGCTGTGCGGCCGGGTGGTGTGAACTGAACACGACGCACTCGTCGACGCCGTGCAGCAGAGAATCCAACAGTCGTCGGCCGTGACCACGCCCCTGCGCGGCGGGCACGACGAAGAGATCGCTCACGAACGTGGCGGTGCCCACCTGCAGCGAGCCGGCCACTCCCACGGCTCGACCCTCGTCGAGCGCCACGAGCAGGCGGCCGTCACGGAGCACCATCGCGAGTTGCCCGGAGGCGGCGTCGGGCGAGCCCGCCGCGACCGCGAGCGAGGTCAGTTCCTCGAGCTCGGCGGCCTGCGCCTCGCGGATGCTCACGTCGTCGGTCACCCCTCCAGCCTGCCATGCGGCTCGAGCGCTCCGACCCCCAGCGACACGGTCACCTCGCGCGACGGCCGACCAGTGGTGTGGCCGCTCCGGTCGTGTCCGATCGGGCCATTCCCGACGACCGACTTGTCAGCGGCGCGGCGAGTCGGCAGAGTGGCACCACCATGCCGCGCCACTCCCTCGCGTTCCGCGTCTCGTGCATCGCCGTCGTGCTCGGAGCGACCGCCTGCTCGTCCACCATCGACCGTTCCACCCTCGGTGCCACCACGACAACCAGTTCGACCGTCGCTCCCACCACCACGAGCTCGACCACCACCACCGAAGCCCCCACCACCACCGAGCCACCCACCACCACGACCGAACCCCCGATCGTGACCAAGGGTGGCGTGCTGAAGGTCGCCAACGCGGCCAACGTCGATCTCGCCGCCAGCCGACTCACCAACGAGTTCGCGGCGATGGGCTTCGACGTCCGCGACGCCACGAACTCCGCAGGGCCTGACCGCGAACTCGAGGTCTCGAAGATCTACGTGGTCGCCGGTAGCGAGGCCGTCGCCTTCTCCGTGTCGCGCCTGATGGGTGGGATCGAGGTCTACGCGATGACGACTCCTGCGTGGATCAAGGGCGGCACCGAAGGCCTCGCCGACGCGACCGTCCTGATCATGCTCGGCAAGGACCTCGCCAAGGTCGAGCTCGACGACATGACGGACTGAGCAGATGTCTCCCGTCAGGCCCTCGCACCGGTGAGCACTCCCACGCGCACCGTCTGGGTCCTCGGCGACCAACTCGACGAGCGACTCGCCGCGCTCACCGAGGCCGACCCGGGCACACACCGGGTGCTGATGGTCGTGAGCGAGACCAAGCTCGCCTCGAAGCGGTGGCACGTCCAGCGCGCCCATCTCGTGCTCACCGCCATGCATCGCTTCGCCGACCGGTTGCGCTCCGTCGGCTGGGACGTCGACCTGCGCGACGCTCCGTCGCTCCCTGCGGGTCTCGCCGCCCACCGCGCCGAGTTCGGCCCCGTCGCCGTCTCGGCCACCGAGCCCGCCAGCATCGACGGACGGGCGATGCTGCTCGCCCACGGGGTCGAGCTCGTCCGCACGAACCAGTTCCTCTGCCACCCCGACGAGTTCGCCGAGTGGGCCGGTGATCGCAAGATGCTCCGCATGGAGGACTTCTACCGCTGGCAGCGCCGACGGCTCGGGGTCCTGATGGACGGTGACGAACCCGCCGGAGGGCGCTGGAACTTCGACGAGGAGAACCGCCAGCCGCCGCCCAAGGACGGACGCAACCACTGGCCCGTCCCCGAGCGTTTCGACCTCGACGATCTCGACGCCAAGGTGGTCGAACGACTCCGACCCATGACCTGGGGCGACGCGCCCACCGGCTGGTGGCCGACGAGCAGGGAACAGGCGCTCGCCCGACTCGACCACTTCGTGACGCACTCGCTCCCTGTCTTCGGGCCGCACGAGGACGCCATGACCACCGGGAGCTGGCACCTCGCACACAGTCTCCTCGCCGCGCCGCTCAACCTCGGGTTGCTGTCACCCCTCGAGGTCGTGTCGGCTGCGGAGGCCGCCTACCGGGATGGTCGCGCCCCGATCGAGAGCGTCGAGGGTTTCGTGCGCCAGATCATCGGTTGGCGTGAGTACGTGCACGGCGTCTACTGGCTGTGGGGTCCCGAGTACCGGAGCCAGAACATGCTCGGCGCGCACCATCCGCTGCCGCCCGCCTTCACCGGCGATGCCCCCACGTCGATGCGCTGCGTGTCGACCACGCTCGCCGACGTACGCGCCCAGGGATGGGCGCACCACATCCAGCGCCTCATGGTGCTCGGCAACCTCGCCCTCATCGCCGGGATCGATCCGTGGGCGATGACCAACTGGATGTGGGCCGGCTTCGTCGACGGCGCCGAGTGGGTGATGACACCGAACGTGATCGGGATGGCCCTCCATGCCGATGGTGGCCGGATGGCGTCGAAGCCGTACGCAGCAGGCGGCGCGTACATCGACCGGATGAGCGACTACTGCAAGGGATGCGCGTACGACCGCACCGCACGTGTCGGCGAGAACGCCTGCCCCTTCACCACGCTGTACTGGGACTTCCTCGACCGCCACAGCGAACGCTTCCTGCGTAATGCCCGCGTCGCGCGTCAGGTGCGCGCCGGCGAGCGGCTCGCCGACATGGACGCCGTGCGCGTGAGGGCGCGAGAGGTCCTCGCACGTCTCGATGCCGGCACGCTCTGAGGCGGAACAGCAGCCGGACGGCTGCCATGCCCCAGGTGGGCGGCCGCGGTCAGGTGAGGCTCAGGCAGCCCCGACGACGGCGGCGAGCCGGTCGAGGGTCTTGGTCATCGCGTCGACCGTCCGCGAGCGCAGCGGTCGGACGGCGGCGGGGCGGACCTCCTGGCGGATGTCCCAGGTCTCGCGGACGAGGGTCCCGCCCTCCACCGGCTCGAGTTCGTAACGCCAGATACGGCCCCCGATGAAGCGGCGCAGCAGCCCGATCGTGGGCCGTGTCTGCCACGCGATCAGGCGGTCCTGCTCGAACTCCACGATGGTGTTGGCCATCTGATAGCCGATACCCATCTTCATGTCCATGCCGAAGGTCTCGCCGAGACCCACCTGACGGGAGGCCTCGGTGGCCTCGCGGACGGTGCCGGAGCCGTCGATCTCACGGTGGCGCGACGGGTCGGCGATGACGGCGAAGATCGCCGCGGCTGGGGCGGCGATGACCCGCTCGACGGAGGCGAGGTCGCGGGAGGAGGTGGTGTCTGACG
>JBEBDM010000334.1:0-9413 GCA_041156905.1 Actinomycetota bacterium
TTGCCGGCGGGGGAGATCGACCTCGTGTTCGTGTGCACCCCGGCCAGTGCGAACCCCGCACTGCTGCGAGCGTGCGCCGCGAAGGGTGTGAAGGCGGCGTTCCTCACGAGCGCCGGCTACGGCGAGGCGGGGGAGGAGGGGCGAGCGGCGGAGCGCGAACTGATCGCGCTCGCCGACGAACTCGGGATCCTCCTCGCCGGACCGAACGGGCAGGGCGTCGTCAGCACCCCGGCCTCTCTGTGTGCGCAGATCGTCGCCCCGTACCCTCCGGCCGGTCGCATCGCCGTGGCCAGTCAGAGCGGCAACTTCGTGAGCAGCTTCATGAACTACGCCCGTCAGACCGGAGTCGGCATCAGCCGTGCCGTGTCGGCGGGCAACGCAGCAGCCGTCACCCCGGCCGACTACCTCGACTGGTACGCCGACGACGCGGCCACCGCTGTCTCGCTCGCCTATGTCGAGGGCATCGTCGACGGCCGCTCGCTGCTCGACCGCTTCGCGTCCGTTGCCCGTCGAAAGCCGCTCGTGGTCGTCAAGGGTGGAGCCACCGAGAACGGTGCTCGCGCCGCCGCGAGCCACACCGGTGCACTTGCGGCCGACGACAAGGTGTTCGACGGAGCGTGTCGCCAGGCGGGCGTCACCCGCGCCGCCACGGTGGAGGAGGCCTTCGAGGCGGCCGCGACCTTCGCCACGCAGCCCTTGCCGAAGGGACCCAACACCGTCGTGCTCACCACGGCCGGCGGCTGGGGTGTGGTGACCAGTGACGCGATCGCCCGCGACGGCCGACTCCGGCTGATGAGCCTTCCCGAGGACCTGCTCGCCCAGATCGACACCAAGTTGCCGCCGCGTTGGAGCCGCAACAACCCGGTCGACTGTGCGGGAGGGGAGACGCGCGACACGATTCCCGAGGTGATGGAGATGATCGCCGCTCATCCGTCGGTCGACGCGATGATCTATCTCGGCCTCGGGATCCAGAGCAACCAGGCGCGCATGATGCGCGAGGGCGCGTTCTACCCCGACCACGGCCTCGAGCGCATCGTCGCCTATCACGAGCGCCAGGACGAGCGCTTCGCCGAGGCGGCTCACGAGCTGTCGGTGCGCTACGGAAAGCCGATCCTGACAGCGACCGAACTCGGTGTCGCCGATCCCGACAACCCCGGTCCTGCCGCCGTCCGTCGGACGGGTCGCCTCTGCTACGCCAGTGGCAACAGGGCGGTCACCGCGCTCGGTCATCTCTGGCAGTACGCCGCATTCCGGACGTCGCGCGGCCTGTCCTGACCCTGTCGGACAATTAGGGTGGCACGGTGGCGCGCCGTCGGAATCCGTACCCTGCACTCGTCGTCGCGGCGCTCGTGCCGGCGCTGGCGCTCGGCGGTTGCTGGAACTTCGCCTCAGGACGTGCCCCCGAGGGAGTGACCCTCGCCCCGGTCACCTCGACCCAACCGGCTGTCGTTCCGCCCGCACTGTCCACTCCGCTCCTGTCGTTCCGACGCGCTCCGGCGGTCCTGAGTCAGAGCGTCAACCTCGGGACCTTCGTCGCCGCCGGACAGCAGTTCGCGGGCACCGTCGACTCGACGTCGTGTGTCGAGATCGCCCTCGACGGCGTGCCGGTGGCGTCCGCCAACGCCGATGTGCCCCTGATCCCGGCGAGCAACGTCAAGCTGGTGGTCGCCTCCGTGGCGCTCGAGGTCCTCGGCGCCGACTTCCGCTACCACACGGGGGTTCGTGGCTCGCTGGCTGGCGGCGTGGTCGACGGCAACCTGTACATGGTCGGCTCGGGCGACCCGCTGCTGAGCAGCAGTTGGTGGAGGGGCTCGAGCGAGCTCTACCCGAAGTTCAACGTGACCTCGATCGAGCGTCTGGCCGACGCGATCGTAAGTGCCGGGGTCACCTCGATCACCGGTTCGGTGGTGGGTGACTCGTCCCGCTACGACGGCGAGTGGTACCCGCCGACATGGTCGCAGGACATCCGCTTCACCGAGGGCGGTCCGATCTCCGCCCTCCTCGTGAACGACGACCGTGAGACTCCGACCGTCTCGTCGGACGATCCGACGATCGGTGCAGCGACCGTGCTCACGACCCTTCTCGCGGAGCGTGGTGTCACCATCGGCGGCGCACCGAGCGCCGGCGTGGCGCCCGAGGGGTCGGCCGAGATCGCGTTCGTCGAGTCGAAGCCGATGACGGCGGTGTTGGCAGAGATGCTCACGACCAGCGACAACAACACCGCCGAGATGGTCGTGAAGGAGCTGGGCGTTGCCAGAGGGGGAGCAGGCACCCGTGAGGCGGGTCTGTCGGTCGTGGTCGAGACCCTCACGGCTCGCGGCATCGACATGACGAACGCCGTGCTCGTCGACGGCTCGGGTCTGTCGAGCGAGAACCGCCTCACCTGCTCGATCCTGATGGACGTCCTCCAGGACCACGACCCGTCCGACCCCGTCGGCGCCGGGCTGGCCGTGGCGGGTGCGTCGGGAGGCACCCTGTACGACGCCTTCGCCGACACCGAACTCTCGGGTCTCCTGAGGGCCAAGACCGGGACGCTGTACAACTACGCCGACGGCACCGGCGGTCTCCCGGCGGTCAAGGGGCTGAGCGGGTACGTCCCCGTCGACGGCGGCGGGATCGTCCAGTTCTCGTTGCTGCTCAACGGACCCGACATCGCCGAGAAGGAGCGCTACCGCCCCGTGTGGGCTGCACTCGGAGCCGTCCTCGCTGGCTATCCCGCCGGCGCCAGCCCCGCCGAACTCGGGCCTCGATAGGGATGGCCGATCCTCTCGCGATGTTCCCGCTCGGGCTCGCGCTGCTCCCGGGCCAGTTGCTGCCGCTGCACGTCTTCGAGCCGCGCTACCGACAGATGATGACCGACGTGATGGCCCGGGCCGATCTGGAGGGGACACCACCCGGCTTCGGCGTGGCACTCATCGAGCGTGGACGCGAGACCGGTGGCGGCGACCTGCGGGCCATGACCGCCACGCGCGCTCTCATCCTCCAGATGGGGCAGACCGAGGACGGGCGGTACGCGCTCATGTGCATCGGGACCGACCGGCTGCGCGTCGTCGAGTGGCTCGACGACGATCCCTACCCGCAGGCGCTCGTCGAGAACTGGGTCGATGACGACGCCGACCTGGCCGACGACGTAGCGCTCCCTCCCGACCGCCTCGAGGCCCTGACCGGACGGGTCCGACGAGCCGGGGCCCTCGCCCTCGAGCTCGGCGACCAGGTCGCGTCACCCGCCCAGCCCCTCGTCGACGATCCCCGGACGCTCCTGTACCAGTTGGCGGCGATGTCGCCGCTCGGTCTCGCCGACCGTCAGGCGCTCCTCCGGGCCCCTGGGGCGGGGGAGCGGCTGGCGCTGTTCGAGGAGCTCCTCGGCGTGGCCGAGGACGTGCTGCGCTTCCGTCTCGGGAGCGGCTGACCCCCACGACGGTGGGTAATCGGGTGTCCGGCGTGGTACACATGAGGGCCGTGGCAGCCAAGGATCGCACCAAGTCGGCAGCGTCGACCTCGTCCTCGTCGTCGGCCGCGCCCGGACCCGTGGCGGGTTCGGTCCAGGAGTCGATCCAGATCGTCAAGGACTACGTCCGCCAGGAGACCCTCGGGCCACTCCGTGGTGCGGGCCGCTGGATCGGTTACGGCCTCGGTGGATCGATCGCCATCGCCATCGGCACGGCGTTCCTCGTGCTCGGTGTGCTGCGGATGTTCCAGACCGAGATGGGCGACACCTTCGCCGGGCGCTGGATGTCGCTGCTCCCGTACGCGATCGGACTCGTCTTCTGCCTGCTGGTGATCGCCATGTCGTTCGCCCGCATCTCGAAGCAACCGCTCGCCAAGCCCGACGCCGACACGAGCGCCTCCCCGAAGGACTCCTCGAACAGGAAGGACCGCTGACATGGCCCAGCGCATCACCCGCGACGACCTCGAGGGCAAGTTCCGAGCCGTGCAGGACTCTCTGCAGGGCAAGGTCGACGACCAGAAGCAGACGATCACCACCGCCGCCATCGTGGGTGGCATCGTGCTGCTCCTCCTCGTGTACGTGGTCGGCCGGCGCTCGGGTCGACGCAAGACCTCGATCGTCGAGATCCGGCGGTCCTGACTCCGTGGCACTCGGTGGTCTCTCCGCCCTGCTCCGCACGAAGGCCGTCCGCAAGGGTCTGATCGGTGGGAGCCGCGGCTGGATGGTCGTGGGCGTCGTCGTCTACGGCTGGAAGGCGTTGCGCTGGCTCTCGGCCCGCAAGCCTGAACTGGTGTCGGTGGAGCGGATCGAACCGGGGCAGACGGTGCAGATCACCACGGTGGCCGCACCGACCCGCCGGGAACGACGGGCGGCGAAGCGTCGATGAAGGTCCTGCTGCGCAACCCGCGGCGTGAGATCGAGGTCAGTGGACACCGCTCGGTCAACGCGCTCTTGGCCCACCTCGACCTACAGCGAGAGGCCCACCTGGTGATCCGCAACGGCACGCTCGTGCCCGGTGACGCCGAGCTCGGCGACGACGACGTCGTCGAGGTCCGTCCGGTCATCTCGGGCGGTGCGTGATGGTGGCGGTCGGCTCCAAGTGCCGCACCTGCAAGGCCCCGGCGATCATCGACCTGCCGCGTCACAACGCCCATTTCTGCGCGGAGCACTTCCTCGAGTTGTGCCGTCGCCAGGTGATCAAGGCGATCGAGAAGTTCGACATGATCTCGCCCGACGACAAGGTCCTCGTCGCCGTCAGCGGCGGCAAGGACAGCCTGGCCGTGTGGGACCTCCTGGTCGAGCTCGGCTACCGGGCCGACGGGCTGTACATCGGCCTCGGGATCGGCGACTACTCAGAGACGTCGGCGGAGTACGCACGTGACTTCGCCCGTCAGCGCGGGCTGCACCTCGTCGAGGTCTCCCTGCGCGGTGAGTACGGCTACGACATCCCGACCGCCTCACGCGCCACTCGTCGAGTGCCGTGCAGTGCCTGCGGGACGAGCAAGCGGCACCTGTTCGACAAGGCTGCGATCGATGGCGGCTACACGGTGCTCGTGACCGGCCACAACCTCGACGACGAGGCTGCCGTGCTCTTTGGCAACACGCTGCGCTGGGACGTCGACTACCTCGCACGACAGCTTCCGGTCCTCCCTGCCCGTGCCGGCTTCCCGAAGAAGGTCAAGCCGCTCGTGCGCCTGACCGAGCGGGAGATGGCCGCGTGGTGCATCGTCCGTGGTATCGACTACGTGGTGGACGAATGTCCGATGGCGCTCGGCAACAAGCACCTCGCCTACAAGGCTGCTCTCAATGCCATCGAGCAGGAGTCGCCCGGTAGCAAGGCCGCGTTCTACCTGAACTTCCTCGACAACATGGCGCCGATCCTCGCGGGTCGCACCATCGCCGAGACCGAGGGTCTGGGGGAGTGCACCCGCTGCGGTGCACCCACCCCGGGAGAGATCTGCGCCTTCTGCCGCATCGTCGAGAAGTCGAGCGCACACGAGCCCGTCCCCGTCGAGGTTCTCCTCGGACGCGGGAAGGGCAAGAAGGGGAGTACTCCATCATGAACCGCCCGTTCGCCTACGGCGACAAGGTCTTCCTGCTCGACCGCAAGCAGCGTCGCTATCTCATCACCCTCGCGGAGGGTTCGGAGTTCCACACCCACGCCGGGTTCATCCCCCACGCCGAGTTCGTCGGCCAGCCGGAGGGGACCGTCATGCGCAGTACGCGTGGTGCTGCCTACACGGCCCTGCGCCCGACCCTCGAGGATTTCGTGCTCGAGATGCCGCGTGGCGCACAGGTGATCTACCCCAAGGACCTCGCTCCGATCTGCATGATCGCCGACATCGGCCCGGGTGTGCGGGTGTTCGAGAGCGGACTCGGTTCTGGCGCGCTGAGCATGACGATGCTGCGATGGGGCGCCGAGATCATCGGCTACGAGATCCGTGAGGACTTCCTGAACCGGGCGATCGCGAACGTCCGGTCGTTCCTGGGTGAGGATGCGCTGTCGCGCTATCACGCCCGCCTCGGCGACGCGTACGAGGGCATCACCGAACGCGACCTCGACCGCGTGGTGCTCGACCTCCCCGAGCCGTGGCGGGTCGTCCCGCATGCGTGCGAGGCGCTTCGCCCGGGCGGGATCCTGGTCGCCTACACGCCGAGCATCACCCAGGCGGCCCAGACCCGCGCCTCGATGGACAACGCGATGTGGAACGGCACCCGCACGCTCGAGGTTCTGCACCGCGGATGGCACATCGAGGGTCAGGCCCAGCGCCCCGACCACCGGATGGTGGCCCACACGGCCTTCCTGACCGTGGGCCGCTTCCTCGGCAAGGCCGCGCTCGCCGACGCTCCGGCTGCCCCGGCAGCCGAGGCTGTCGTCGAGGCAAGCGCCGATTCAGGCGACACTGCTCCCGACGAGTCCTGACCCCGGACGCGCACGAGGGGCGGCAGCGCCGCCCCTCGTGACAGAACTCGTGAACCCGTCAGTGGATCAGGGCTCGATGAAGATGCACTCGCCGGGGCACTCCTCGGCCGACTCGATGACGCCGTCGAGCTTGTTGTCGGGGATGTTCGCCATGCCGTCGGCACCCTGCGGGTTGCCCTTGGCAGTTGCGAACACCTTGTCGCCCTCCTTGACGTAGGCGAGGCCATCGTCGAGCAGGGTGAAGACGTCGGGGGCGATTTCCTCGCAGAGGCCGTCACCGGTGCACAGATCCTGATCGATCCAGACCTTCATTTCCTTCGTGTCTCCTCGTGAGTGGACGTGTGGGACGAGCATACACACAGACTTCGCCGCTGCCCCATTCAACACAGGGTGTTAGGTTCCGGCCATGAGTGACGAGCCCGTGGTCCCCGGCGAGTCGGCCGGACTCGAGGACGAGGTGCGCGTGCTGCGCCAGCGCCTCTCCGACTATCCCAAGCGGCAGAGGGCCCTCGAGGAGCGCCTGCTCGAGACCAAGGGTCAACTGGCCCAGGCCGTCGCCCAGAACGATCGCCTGACCTCGACCCTGCGAGAGGCTCGCGAGCACATCGCCACCCTGCGCCACGAGGTCGACAAGCTCACCCAACCACCGGCGGCGTACGGAGTGGTCGTGGGCAAGAACGACGATGGAACGGTCGACGTGCTCACCAGCGGCCGCAAGATGCGCGTCAGCCTGCACCCCGACATCGAGCTCGACACCCTGACCCGTGGCGCCGAGGTCATCCTCAACGAGAGCCTCAACGTGATCGAGGCCCGTCGTCCCGAGGGGATCGGCGAGGTCGTCACGGTCAAGGAGGTCCTCGAGGACGGAGTGCGCGTCCTCGTGGTGGGGCGTGCCGACGAGGAACGCGTGTGCGAGCTCGCGGACGTCATCCGCGGGACCCACCTGCGCAGTGGCGACACGCTCCGTCTCGACCCGCGCAGCCACCTGCTCCTCGAGAAGCTGCCCCGACCCGAGGTCGACGACCTCCTGCTCGAGGAGGTTCCCGACATCGGCTACGACGACATCGGCGGTCTCGACGTGCAGATCGAGCAGATCGCCGATGCCGTCGAGCTCCCGTTCCTCCATCACGAGTTGTTCGCCGAGCACCGGCTGCCGGCGCCGAAGGGCATTCTCCTCTACGGGCCTCCCGGTTGCGGCAAGACCCTGATCGCGAAGGCGGTCGCCAACTCGCTCGCCCGGAAGGTCGCTGCGGCGACCGGCGACGAGAAGGGCCGCTCGTACTTCATCAACATCAAGGGTCCCGAGCTGCTCAACAAGTACGTCGGCGAGACCGAGCGGCAGATCCGGATGGTGTTCCAGCGCGCCCGCGAGAAGAGCGAGGAGGGCTGGCCGGTCATCGTGTTCTTCGACGAGATGGACTCGATGTTCCGCACCCGAGGCACGGGTATCAGCAGCGACATGGAGAGCACGATCGTCCCGCAGTTGCTCGCCGAGATCGACGGCGTCGAGGGACTCCGCAACGTGATCGTGATCGGCGCCACGAACCGTGAGGACCTCATCGACCCCGCGATCCTGCGTCCCGGCCGCCTCGACGTGAAGATCAAGATCGAGCGCCCCGATGCGGCGGCCGCCCGTCAGATCTTCGCCCGTTACCTCACCGACGAGATCCCGCTGGCCGAGGGGGCCGTGATCTCCGACATGATCGCGGCCACCGTCGACGAGATGTACCGCACCGACGAGGCCAACCAGTTCCTCGAGGTCACGTACCAGAACGGCGACAAGGAGATCCTGTACTACAAGGACTTCTCGTCAGGGGCCATGATCGAGAACGTCGTGCGTCGTGCCAAGAAGCTTGCCATCAAGCGCTTGATCGCCGGCGGAGCTAGGGGAGTGTGCCTCGACGACATGCTCCGCAGCATCCGCCAGGAGTTCAAGGAGCACGAGGACCTCCCGAACACGACCAACCCTGATGACTGGGCGCGGATCAGCGGCAAGAAGGGTGAGCGGATCGTCTTCATCCGCACGCTGGTGAAGGGCAGCAGCGCCACCGACGCCGAGGGCGGCCGCGCCATCGAACGAGTCGCGACCGGCCAGTACCTCTAGGCGTCGCCCGGTAGGGCGGATCGTTAGCGGGGTGGGCGGATGCGGGAGGCGGGTTGGTAGTTGGGGCCTGCCGTCTCGTCGACGCGGCGCAGGAGCAACTCGCAGGGAGGCTCGAAGGCCTCGGCGAACCACTCGGACATCTCGATACCGAGGAGTTCCCAGGGCAACGTGGTGAGTCGGTCGGTCTCGTCCTCGATGTGCTGGCGCAGGGCAATCCCTTCTGTCGTCACCACGTGGTCGCGGGCGAGGCCCTTGCGCTGGAGTGCGTCGTAGCCGAGGAGGAGATCGGCGTCGGACGTGCCACGTGAACGGGGGATCCAGTCGGGCTCGTACCCGAGCCATGCGTTGTGGAGGATGCTCGCCTCGGAGTGGCCGAGACCGTGGGCCACGACGATCGCCCAGTGCGTGTCGCCGCGCCACTCTCGGAGGCAGTTGACGGCGTGCCACCCGGAGAGGAGCGGGTCGGACGAGCGGGGCATCGCCAGGTGTGCGCCGAAGAACGGCCGACCCACCAAGGGCAGCCGCTCCACGACGTCCCACAGGGCAGCACCGAGTGTGCTCAGTGGTTCCACGATGTCCGGGGCATGGTCCCGGAGTCCGGACACGACGGCCTCGTCGCGGGCCTCCCAGAACTCGGCGAACCGCTCGGTCGAACCGAGCAGGTCGAACACGCCGCGTATGCCGAGGGGTGAGATCGAGCCGAAGGCAGCGATCACGGCATCAGGCCCGGCCGGGGCGAGTGGCGCCGACCGGGCAGCCATGTACCCGAGCGGCCCGGCGAGGTTCTCCGGGAGGCCGAGGGTCGCGTATCTCCGGACGGCGCCGGGGTCCCAGAAGATCCAGCCGACCGTGGTCTGCACCGATCGGGCGTTACGGCGGGAGATCGCCAGCCAGTCGGTCCCGGTGCTGTCGTCGCTGCTCATCAGCCGAGTCTCGCG
>JBEBDM010000335.1:0-19083 GCA_041156905.1 Actinomycetota bacterium
GAAGGCGACACCGTCTCCGATTCCGTCGACGCAGCCGTCCTCGACCGCGACCTCGCCCAGAGCCTCACCGGATCGGGCTCGACCCCTGCGTTGACCGCAGTGCACATGGTCGCCGAATTGCTGGGTCTGCGCTCCCAGATCCTCGCCGCCGGCGACGACGTCGGACGCCATGGGGTCACGCTCGGCACTCCCGACCTCGACCCGCCGTCGGCCGACGTGCTCGCCGCGTTCAGCGACCTGCTCTCCCGGACGCCGGGTCTCCAGCCCGCCACACTCGACGAGATCGCCGTGCGCACCGACCGGCTCCGGCTCGGTGACGCGGAGGTGATCGTCGATCTCCCTGACGACTCGGGTGGTCTGCTCGCCGAACGGCTCGACCTCGTCGACGAGCTCACCCTGTCGGCACGCAGTTCGGGCAGCATGCTCACCGACGACGACCGCCCCGCTCGGTGGACGACGCTCATCTCGCTCCTTCCGTCCGCTGCCCTCTCCGACGACATGGTCGGCGCCATCGCCGAGCAACTCCGCACCGAGCAGGAGGCCGTCCTGCGGTCGATCGAGATGCCGAGCAGCTTCTCGTTCAACCTGACGGCGCGGACCGGAACCGTTCCGATCACGTTCCACAACACGACCGACGAGCCGATCACGATCCGGGTGCGACTCAGCTCCTCCAAGCTGGTGTTCCCCGAGGGCGACGAGGTCGTGACCCTCGATCCGAACGCGTTCACCGAGGTCCGCGTCCCCCTCGAGGCTCGCAGCAACGGCACCATTCCCGTGACACTCGAGGTCCTCACGCCCGAGGGTGAGGTGCCGCTCACGGCCCCCATCCCGCTCGAGGCCAAGGTCCGGGCTCTCGCCGCGCTCGGCAACATCGTGTTCGCCGGCATGGTCGCCCTCGTGCTGGCGTGGTGGGCGCGTCACGTCGTCCGTCAGCGCCGTCGCGGCGCGGCGGATACCCTGACGGCGTGAGCAACGTCCGCATCGTCACCGACTCCGCCTGCGACCTCCCCCCGGCGGTCGCCGACGAACTGGGCATCGAGATCGTGCCCCTCACCATCCGCATCGACGGTGCCGAGTTCACCGACCGTGTCGAACTCACGCCTGCGGAGTTCTGGGCGAAGTGCTCGACGGCCGCAGAGCTCCCCTCGACCGCTGCCCCGGCACCGGGCCAGTTCGAGGAGGTCTACCGACGGCTCGCCGCCGAGGGCGCGACGAGCATCGTCACGATCAACCTCAGCGCCGCCCTGTCGGCCACCATGCAGAGCGCCGAGCTCGCCGCTCGCTCGGTGTCCGACACGATCAAGGTCAGTGTCGTCGACAGTCAGCAGGTCACCCTCGGTCTCGGCCTCGTCGTGCTCGCCGCAGCACGCATGGCCCGTGCGGGAGCCAGCCACGACGAGATCGTCGACGCCACCACCGACCTCGCCTCGCGCACGAAGGTGTGGGGAGCACTCGACACGCTCGAGAACCTCAAGAAGGGCGGCCGTATCGGTGGGGCCAAGGCTCTCCTCGCATCGGCGCTGGCGATCAAGCCGATCATCGAGGTCCGCGACGGCAAGGTCGAGCAGGGTGGAAAGCAGCGCACGCGCAGCAAGGCGCTCGCGTTCCTCGTCGACACACTGCGCGAGGCCGGCGACATCGAATCGCTCATGGTCCTCCACGCCGACTGCAGCGACGTCGACACGTTCCTCGAGATGCTCCGACCGCACTTCGCTGGTGAGATCGTCGTGGGCGAGATCGGTCCTGTCGTCGGCTCGCACGCAGGACGCGGCACGATCGGGATCGCGTACAGCGTGCCGCGGCGGTGACCGCCGCCACCACTAGTGTCCGTGGGCGGACATTCCCGTTCCTCCCGTCGGCCAGGGGATCCTTCACGTGACCTCACCCATCCTCGCCCAGCGTTATCGCTTGGAGCGCAAGCTTGCCCAAGGTGGCATGGCCGAGGTGTGGGTCGCGACGGACGTCCAACTCGACAGGCAGGTGGCGGTCAAACTGCTCAAGCCGTCGCTCGCCGCCGACCCGATCCTTGCCGAGCGCTTCCGTCGTGAAGCCCGCGCCGTCGCACGACTCAGCCACCCGAACATCGTGGCCGTCTACGACACGCTCGAGGAGAAGATCGACGACGGGACACGCCAGGCCGTGGTCATGCAGCTCATCAACGGCAAGAGCCTGCGCCAGTTGCTCGACGACCAGAAGCGGCTGAGCCCCGATCTCACGATGCACATCGGCATCTCGATGGCGGCGGCGCTCGACCACGCGCACAAGAACGACCTCGTGCACCGCGACGTCAAGCCCGCCAACATCCTCGTCACCACCGACGGCCGCGTCCTGCTCACCGACTTCGGGATCGCCAAGGGCGTCACGAACGACGAGAGCGACGATCTCACCAGTCCGAACATCATGATGGGGACGGCGAAGTACCTCTCGCCCGAGCAGGTGCGCGGCAAGAAGCTCGACGGCCGCGCCGACCTCTACTCGCTCGGCCTCGTCCTCTACGAGTGCCTCGCCGGGCGCGTGCCGTTCCTCGGCGAGACCGACAGCGACACCGCGCTGGCCCGACTCAACCGCGACCCAACCGACCTCGAGAAGTTGCGGCCCACCCTGCCCTACGGTCTCGGCCCGCTGATCCACAAACTGCTCCAGCGCAAGCCCGAGCACCGTTACGCCAGCGGTTCCGAACTGCGCTCGGAGTTGCAGCGCCTCCTCGCCCAGCCGCGGGCCGACCACACCTCGACCGAGGCCACCCGCCGTCGGCCGGTGACACCGACCACGCCGGCTTCGCCGTCCACCACCGGTACGAAGTCCGCTCGGGAGCAGCGCCCGACGCCTCCCACGGCTGCCGCACCTGCACCGGCTGTCGCGTCGCCGACCACGGGAACCCCCTCGGCCGGAGCGCCGACCACCGGGACTCCCACCAGCGGCACTCCGAGCGGTGGCCGTCCCGTGGGCGCAGCACGAGACGCACGCACCGACCAGGTGGCACGCACTACCGGTTCGCAGCGGGTGATCGAACGCGATCCCACGCCGCCCTCGCCCCGGCGACCCTCCGCTCGCCCCAACGCCGAGCGTGAGCAGGGCGGCAATGGGCCCGCCGTGATGGTCGGGTTGCTACTCGCTCTCATGCTGCTCGTGGGGCTCGCCCTCTGGTTCACCCGCGGCACCGACGAGGCCGACCAGGGTTCCACCGCCTCGACCTCGCCTGCCGCGATGAGCATCCCGGACGACGGCGCTCCGGGCACGACCGCCGCCAACACACCGGCCCAGCCCGCCTCGATCTCCGGGGTGAAGGTCTTCGACCCCGATGGCGACGCGACCGAGAACGACGACCTCGTCACCCGGGTCATCGACGGCAGCGCCGACTCGGCCTGGTCGACGGTCTGCTACCTCAACAAGTACATGGGCGGAAAGCGCGGTGTCGGCGTGGTGGTCAGCCTCGACCGTGCGTCGGCCGGAAGTCTCGACATCGTGATCGGATCGGCCCCCTATCAGGTGCGGGTGTACGCCGTCGGGGGCAAGCGGTCGCCGTCGGAGTTCACCGACTGGGGCAACGCCATCGACTCGTTCGCCGGCACCGAGTCGGGAACCGTCCGTGCCAACCTCCCCACCGGCTCGCGTCACGTGCTCGTGTCGTTCCAGGAACTCGGCCGGAACACGAGTTGCAGCTCGCAGAACCCGTACCGCGGTGTCCTCGGCGAGGTCACCTTCTCCCCGGCCTGATCGCGGCACGATGACCGAGCACGAGGACCTCGCCCTGGTGACAGCAGCGCGTCAGGGCGACCGCGACGCCCTCGATCGACTGCTGCGTCTCCACTACGACCGCATCCATGCGGTGTGCCGCCGGATCACCGGCAACGACGCCGACGCCGCGGACGCCTCCCAGGAGGCCCTCATCGCCATCGTCCGGGGTCTTCCTCGATTCGACGGCCGGTCGAAGGTCAGCACCTGGATGTACCGGGTCGCCACCAACGCCACCCTCGACGAGCTGCGGCGACGCAAGCGGCGGCCGGTCGCGGTCGACGAGGCGAGCGGGGTCTTCGACCATCACCCGGCCGGTGAGGGTGGCGAGATCCAGATCGACGCCGTGGTCGATCGAGAGGTGCTCGAGACGGCGATTGCGTCACTCCCCGACGAGTTCCGCATCCCTGTCGTGCTCCGCGACGTCGCAGACCTCGACTATGCCGAGATCGCCGAGACCCTGTCGATCCCGCTCGGGACCGTCAAGAGCCGTATCGCCCGAGGCCGCCAACAGCTCGCCGAACGACTCGGGAACCAGTCCGACCCCTCGCATCGTCACACCGAGGCGCCATGAACGACCCGACCCCCGACCCCGCGCTCGAGCACGAGCAGATCCCGCCGCACCATGCGGTGGTCCGCGCCGTGCTGGGGGAGGTCGATCCCGCCCCGCACGACCACCGCGAACGCGGGATCGCGGCGGCTCTCGCCGTCTTCGACGCCCACCATTCCGTGCCGTCCCTCGACGCTGCCCGATCTGCCCGGATGTCGCGTGCTCGCCGCTGGAACATGGCTCTTGCCGCTGCCGCCGCCGTGGTCCTGCTCGGCATCGTCGGCACCGGACTCCTGCGCGGCACGACGGGCAACGACCAGGAGTCGGCGTCGGTGATGACGGTGTCGGCCAGCGAATCGGGCAGCGCCAGCGACGCGATGGTGCCCTCGGAGCAGGCCGGGACCGGCGACCAGAAGACCACCACCGAGACGATGGAGGGTGGCCAACTCGAGGCGCTCACCTCCACCATGCCGAACCCATCGGAGACCACGGCGTCGGCCACCGTCTCGACCGCCGGAGGCATCGTCGGCCCTGCGTTCGTGACGCCTGCCGTGTCGACGCCCGAGGAACTGCTCATGCTCCCCGAGTCGATCCCGTCCGACCCCTCGCTCGCACCCCTCACCGACGTGTTCGTCTGCGACCTGATGCCGGGTGACGTCGTGATCGGCCGGATCACCTACTCCGGTCTCGAGGCCGTCGCCGTGCGCACCAACGACGGAGGCGTCATCGCCTTCGACGTCGAGTGCGCGGTGCTGGCCGAGGCCAAGCCGTGACCGACGCGCAGCTCGTCGTCCTGCTGCTCACGACTGTTGCTGCTGCTGCCAACTGGTGGTCGCGGGTCACCGACTCCGACCGCCTCGAGGCGTGGTCGAAGCCCGTCGTCACGATCCTCGTCATCGTGCTGGCCGCACTCGCCGATGCGCCGGCGGGGCAGCGCATCGTCGCTGTCGTCGCACTCGTGCTCTGCCTCGGTGGCGACGTTGCACTGATGCCCGCGGTCGACAAGTTCGTGGTGGGCCTCGCCTCGTTCCTGCTCGGCCACGTCGTGTTCGTCGGCCTCTTCGTCCAGCAGGGTCTCGACAGCCCGTGGCTCGGACTCGCCGCCGTCGTTCTCGCTCTCGTCCTGGTCGCCACGGCGGGTCGTCGGATCGTGTCGGGTGCCGCAACAGGCGACCCTGCTCTCCGGATTCCGGTGACGGCCTACCTCGTGGTCATCTCGGCCATGACGGTCGTGGGCTGGTCGACGGGTCAGCCGTGGGTCATCGTCGGGAGCACGGCATTCGTCGTCAGCGACTCGGTGCTCGGATGGCGACAGTTCGTGACAGAACGGCGCTGGATGTCGGTCACCGTGATGGTCACCTACCACCTCGCCATCGTCGGTCTCGCCCTCGGCGTCTGACCGCGGGGCTCGGGTAGGCTGCCGCCATGCCGGGCAATCCGTTCACCGACCCACGTTGGGCCACGCAGCTCGCCGACACGGTCGAGCGGGTCACGGCCCGGATCCGCAGCGTCGCCACCGACAACGCCGTGAAGGCCTCGCGGGCCATCGTGTTCGGTGTCCTCGTCCTGCTGACCGTCATGGCCGCCACGCCGCTGGCCGTGATCCTCTTCACCCGGTTCCTCCAGATCGTGTTGAGCCGGATCATCCGCACCGACCACGGCACGACGGTGTGGGTCTCGTACCTCGTCGCCGGCGTGGTCTTCTACGTCCTCGGCGTCGTCATGCTCAAGATGCGCCACCGGAAGGATCCTGCGTGAGTCACCATCACGTCCTCATCATCGGTTCCGGCCCGGCCGGCCTCACCGCGGCGATCTACACCGCCCGCGCCAGCCTCGCCCCGCTCGTCATCGAGGGCGAGCCGAGCAGCACGAGCGACCAGCCCGGCGGACAGTTGATGCTGACCACCGAGGTCGAGAACTTCCCCGGCTTCCCCGAGGGAGTCATGGGTCCCGAGCTGATGATGCGCATGCGCGAGCAGGCGTCCCGTTTCGGTGCCGAGTTCCTCACCGAGAAGGTCACCCGTGTCGACTTCTCGGCCCGGCCCTTCCGGGTGTGGGTCCGCGAGCAGGAGTACACCGCCGATTCGGTGATCGTCAGCACCGGCGCGCAGAGCCTGATGCTCGGACTCGAGGGCGAGAAGCGGCTCATCGGCCACGGTCTGTCGACCTGTGCCACGTGCGACGGCTTCTTCTTCCGTGGCCATCAGATCGCCGTCGTCGGTGGCGGCGACTCCGCCATCGAGGAAGCGGGATTCCTCACCAAGTTCGCCGAGAAGGTGTACCTGGTGGTGCGCCGTCACGAACTGCGGGCCTCAAAGATCATGCAGGAGCGCGCACTCTCGAACCCGAAGATCGAAATCCTCTGGAACACCGTGGTCGACCAGCTCGTGGGCACCGACCACCTCGAGGGCGTTGTGCTGCGCGACACCGAGAGCGGTGCGACCCGCGACCTCGGCGTGACCGGCCTGTTCATCGCCATCGGTCACCGCCCGAACACCGACCTGTTCACCGGGATCCTCGACATGGAGGACAACGGGTACCTCATCACCCGACCCGGTTCGTCGTACACGAACGTCGAGGGTGTCTTCGCCTGCGGCGACGTGCAGGACCACACCTACCGTCAGGCCATCACGGCCGCCGGTTCGGGCTGCATGGCGGCTCTCGACTGCGAGCGCTGGCTCGAGTCGAACCACGCCTTACCGTCGTCGTCGCGCAGAGCCCCGGCGTTACACTCGGGACTGAGCGAAAGGACGCCACGAGATGGCCAACGGCATTGTCACCCTCACCACAGGCACCTTCGACGAGACGGTCAACGGCTCGGGCCAGGCTGTCGTGGTCGACTTCTGGGCCGAGTGGTGCGGTCCGTGCAAGATGATCGCCCCGATCCTCGCCGAGATCGCCGCAGAGCAGCCGGGCATCACCATCGCCAAGCTCAACGTCGACGAGAACCCTGAGATCGCCATGCGCTTCAACGTCATGTCGATCCCGACGCTGATCGTGTTCAAGGACGGTCAGCCCGCCAAGCGGGTCGTCGGCGCCAAGGGCAAGGGCCAGCTTCTCCAGGACCTGAACGAATTCCTGCCTTCTTCCCACTGACGCCGGGCCAACGCGGCGACGCCATCCGCGACCTGCAACGGCGCCTTGGGGCAGCCGGATTCCACGCGGCCGGCGAGCCGGGAACGTACTGCGATGCCACGGTGGCGGCGGTCCGCCGCTTCCAGGAGGCGCGCGGTCTACGTGCCGACGGGGTGTGCGACGAGCACACCTGGACGGCTCTGGTCGAGGCCAACTGGAGCCTCGGTGACCGGCTCCTGCACCTGACCGCGCCGAACCTGCGCGGCGACGACGTCGCCGAGTTGCAAGAGGTACTGGCGCGGCTGGGGTTCGACTGCGGTCGGGTCGACGGGATCCTCGGGCCCCGGACCTCGCGCGCCCTGGCCGACTTCCAAGCCAACTGCGGTCTCGTGCCCGACGGTGTCTGCGGACCGGTGACCACCCAGGCCCTCCTGCGGGTCAGCTCACAGACCGGCGATGGTCCGGGGGTGGCCGCCGTGCGCGAGCGTGAGCGACTGCTCCACGACGTTCAGTCGCTGGCGATGTGTCGGATCGTGATCGGGCAGTTCGGTGGCCTCAGCGGGTTGGTGAGGACCCTCGCCCGACTCCTGCGTCTGCACGGGGCCGTGGTGATGCCACTCGACGAGCCCGATGCCGTGGCCCAGGCGCTCGCTGCCAACCAGTTCGGCGCGACGGTGTACCTCGGTATCGAGGCCACCACCGAGGCCGCTGCCGTGGCGCACTTCTACAAGGTCCCGTCGTTCGAGTCGGTGGGCGGACGGCTGCTCGCCGAGGAACTCGTCGGGGAACTGACTCCTCTCGGGCTCGTCGCCCCGCCACGCATTGAGGGCATGCGACTTCCCGTGCTGCGCGAGACCCGCATGCCCGCCGTCCTGTTGACCATCGGGCCGGTCCGTGCGGTCACCGATGCGACGCCCGACCTCGCCGAGGCCGTGGTCCGCTCGCTCGAACTGTGGATCTCGCGCGCGACCTGAGTGTTTATCCACAGGTTCATCCACACCTGTGACGAAACCTGTGCTGGAGGGTTGAGGTTATCCACCCCCTCCGCGCGAATCAGGACGCTGTGTCACCACTTCGCGTGGTCATTTGGTGATAAATCCGCTCCAGGTCCTCGAGGTCGGCGAATTCGATGACCACCTTGCCCTTGTTCGTCCCCATGGAGATGTTCACTCTTGTGGACAACAGAGTTTCGAGCAATTCCTCAAGTTCGAGGAGTCCCGCTGGCCGCAGGCTCGGTGAGGGAGTCGACGAGGACGATCCACCGGTGGTGCCCTTCGTCGCAGGAGCCTCTGCCGGCTCGTCATCGGGCTCGGGCTCGTCGGAGCGGCCGCTCACCGCGTCGTCGAGCATCTTCACCGACCACCCGTCCGAGGCAGCCGCCTTGGCCAGTTGCTCCTGGAGTGAACGGTCGGGGGTCTTGAGGAGAACCTTGGCATGGCTGATCAGCAGCGAGCCGTCGTTGATCAGCGTCTGGACCGAGGCCGGCAACTGGAGGATGCGGAGCATGTTGGTGATGGTCGCCCGGCTCTTGCCGAGCCGCTGACCGAGTTGCTCGTGCGTGAGCTGGAAGTCCTCGATGAGTTGCTGGTACGCCAGCGCTTCCTCGTAGGCGTTGAGGTCCCGGCGCTGGATGTTCTCCACCAGCGCCTGCTCCATCGAGGCGACCTCGTCGGTGCGCTTCACCAGCGCAGGGATCGTGGTCTTGCCGGCACGCCGCGACGCACGCCAGCGGCGTTCTCCGGCGACGAGTTGGTACTTGCCGTCGGCTCCGGCCGGCTGGACGAGCACCGGCTGGAGAACGCCCATCTCGCGGATCGAGGCGGCGAGCTCGTTGAGGCCCTCCTCGTCGAAGTGCTGACGCGGCTGGTGCGGGTTGGGCACGATGTCGTCGAGAGCGATCTCGACGAGCCGCGTCTGCTCCCCTGCCAGCACCGCCATGGACGAGGCCGACACGAGGTTCTTGAGGCCGCGGCCTCCGGACGTCGTCTTAGACATGACCTTCCACCCTTCCGAGGACTTCCTGTGCGAGTGACCGATAGGCCGTGGCCCCGGTCGAGGTCGGTGCATACATCGTGATCGGCTTGCCTTCCTGCGGCGACTCCGACAGCTTGATGGAGCGCGGGATCACCGTCCGACAGACCATCTGCTCGCCGAAGAACTCGCGCACGTCACGGACCACCGTCTTGGCCAGGGTCGCACGGGCGTCGTACATCGTCAGCACGATGTGCGGAGGCATGAGCCCGGGATTCAGATCGCGCTTGACGTCGGCCAGCTGATCCATCAGCAGGCCCACACCCTCGAGAGCGAAGTACTCACACTGCACGGGGATCAGGACCTCGTTGGCGCAGGTGAGTGCATTGATGCTCAGCACACCCATCGACGGGGGGCAGTCAATCAGGACATAGTCGTAGTCCTCGACCACGTCCTCCAAGGCCGACCGCAGCTTGGCCTCCCGGCCGTACTCCGTGATGAGGCGAGCCTCGGCACGCGACAAGCGGAGAGTCGCCGGGGCCACGAACAGGTTGCGGACGGCCGTCGGCTCGATGATCTGTTCGAGCGACGCACCGGAGGTCAGCACCTCGTACATCGACTCCTCGATCTCCCGGGGGTTGAGATCGAGGCCCGACGTGGCGTTGGCCTGGGGGTCGAGATCGACGATCAGGACACGACGGCCTTGATCGGCGAGGCAGGCGCCGAGGTTCACAGTGGTCGTGGTCTTCCCGACACCACCCTTGAGGTTGGCCACGGCGATGACGTGCCCGCGGCCGGTCGACTCATCTGCTCCGGACATACGTGATGACTCCTTGGACCGGTCGACGAGGGCAGTCCCCCGCCGATGCGCCACGGACACTACCTGATCAGCCTGGACGAGGTGCGGATGGATCCCGTGAATCACACACTGTTCCCGGTCTGACACCGCGCCGGATGTTCCACGTGGAACATCTGCCGGGGGATCCACGGGACTCCCGACATGTTCCACGTGGAACATCGGACAGGTCGCCAGGCCGACCGAAGACGGGCTGTCGGGAGCATTCCCGCAGGTCAGCGGGTCGGGTCTGATGTTCCACGTGGAACATTCTCACCGTGCAGCCCGCGACGGCAGGCCGGTGGGAGGATCGGGAATCAGATCCGGCGGAAGGTCCGTACGCCGGCGGAGCGACCTTCGTCGACCAGTCCGCACGACTCGAGCAGGGGAGCCGGCCAGCGGGACGGATCGTCGATCGGGGGCTCACTGACGATCAGGCGTCCACCTTCCTTCAGCAACTCCCCCGCCCAGCGAGCCGTGATCGGAGGGGCCGCGAAGCTCCGTGCGGTGACCACGTCGAACTCCCTCGGCCGATCGGCTGCCACCTGGCTCGCGTCCGCTGCGACGACGGTCACCCGTTCGGAGAGCCCGAGAGCGCTGACGGCCCGACGGAGAAGGTCGGCGCGAGTCGCCCGACGCTCGACCAACGTGATTTGCAGATCCGGCCGGCGTACTGCGATCACGAGCCCGGGGAGGCCGCCACCGCTGCCGAGGTCGGCGAGTTCCGTGGCGTGGAGAGGGAGCACGGCGACGTACTGGTCGGCGTGGTCGATCGCCGATTCGAGGGAGGCCTCGCCGATGGGGCCACGATCCCGGATGGTCGACAGCGCCGCCAGCAATGCCGGGTCGGCGGGACTCTGTCCGGGGGAGTGAGGGGCGGGCGACACGTCGGTCTCCGATCGTGCCGCCCGCCGCGCCTCAGTCCGAGACGGCGGGTGCGATCACCACGCGGCGGTTCGGGTCGTCACCCTCGGAGTGGGTGGCGATCCCTTCGACGCCCGAGAGGACGTCGTGGATGATCTTGCGGTCCGACGAGGACATCGGCTCGAGGATCCGAGCGGTGCCCGAGGAGCGGACCTCATCAGCCATCTGCATGGCGAAACGGGAGAGTGCCGCGGCACGACGCTCGCGGTACCCACCGACGTCGACCCGCAGGCGGGTCTCGTGGTCACCGAGACGGCGCTGGGCGGCGACCCGCACCAGATCCTGCACGGCCTGGAGAGTGGCGCCACGCGGACCGACCAGCAGTCCGAGCTCGTCACCGTGGACCTGCACCTCTAGATCATCACCGTCCTGGACCAGCGAGACGGTTCCAGTGAGCCCGAAGGCCGACACCAGACCCTCCATGAATCCGACCGCTTCCTGACCGACCTGCTCTGCGCTCACCTGGTTCTCCTCGTTCGACGACTTCTCCGGCCGCGGCGCAGCCGGTCGCTTCGTACGGGCGGGGGCATCGCCCGATCCGCCCTCACGTGCTGCGGGCTTCTGGGCCGACGACGAGCCCTTGGCTCCGCCATTCCCACCCGAGCGGCCCTGTCCCTTGCCACCACGGCCACGGGAGTTCGAGCCGGACGACTCGGAGGTGCTCTCCGCACCCGCCTCGCCACCGTCCTTGCCACCACGACGACGGTCGCGGCGGTCGACCTTCTGACGCACGGGCGTCGGCCGGACACGGGCTCGCACCCGGGCCTCGCCACGCACCCGACCGAAGAGACCCGCCTTGGGTTCCTCCAGCACGTCGATCTCGGCATCCTCCTCGAGCACGCCCAACCGCTCGAGAGCGGCGTCCTTGGCGTCCTCGACGGTCTTGCCTGTTGTTTCGACCCATTCCATGTTCGTGTCCTACTTCTTGCGGGGACGACCGTCGGGACGACCCGCCTTGCCGCTCGACGGCGGTCGGCTGGTCGTACGACCGGAGGTCGTCGGCTTGTTCTTCGGGGGGGTGACGCGTCCACCGCCGGCCGGGCGACCGCCACGGCCCTTGGCGGAATCGTCCTTGGCAGCAGCCATCTCACGCTTGGCCTGGGCGAAGAATCCTCCGCCACCCGGCTCCTTGCTGGCGAGCTCACGGGCCTTGACACCGGCGGCCTGCGCCTGGCGACCGAGCGACTCCTCACCCTTGTAGAAGCGGTGGGTGATGTAGTAGTTCAGGCCGATACGGAACACCGCCTGGGCGGTGTAGTACACCACGAGGCCGGTCAGGTAGAGGCCCATGAAGACCGCGAAGACCACCGGCAGGTACTGCATGATCTTCTGCTGGGTCTCCGAGACGTTCGGCGCCACCGCCGCGCGGGAGGCGACCATCCGCTGCTGAATGAAGTAGAGGACGCCGAGCAGGAGCACCACCGAGACGTAGAGCAGGCCCTTGCCGAACGACTCGGTCACCATGCCGTACGGGCGCTGCGAGAGGTCGAGCCCGAACGACTTCATCTCGGTCTTGTTCACGAGCGACAGGTACAACTCACTGCTCTGCGAGATGTACTTCGGCTGGAAACCGGTCTTGCCCGTGACGGTCGAGGTCAGTCCGTGCAGGACCTGGAACATGATGATGAACACCGGCATCTGCAGCAACAGCGGCAGGCAGGAGGCCAACGGGTTGACCTTGTGCTCCTGGTAGAGCTTCATCATCTCTTCGTTGAGTTTCTGACGATCTCCTCGGTATTGGTTCTGGAGACGTCGCATCTCGGGCTGCAGTCGCTGCATCTCGAGCATGCCCTTGGTGCTCTTGAGCACCAGCGGAGCGGTGACCAGCATCACCACGAAGGCGATCAACGAGATCGCGACGACGTAGCTGTGGGTGATGCTGTAGAACCAGGCCAGCAGCGCGGCGGGCGGTTCGAACAGGCCGGCAATCATGCAGTGATCCCCTCGTGGTGGCCTTCACAGGCCGGGTGTAGGACGGTGGACGACGGAGCGTGGGTCGGTTCGGGAACCGGATCCCAGCCGGACGGGCCGAACGGGCGGCACCTCGACAATCGCCGGATGGTGAGCCACAGCCCACGCCGCGATCCGTGGACCCGCAGGGCCTCGAGCGAATACTGGCTGCACGACGGGGTGAACCGGCAGGGGGAGGGACGACCCTCCATGGCCCGCTGGTACCACAGGACCATCCGGATCAGGGCCGAATCCGGGACAGCAGTTGGTCGAGATCGGCCTGCAGGGCGGCGAACGACTGTCCGGCACCGCCCGGCCGCAATCCGATCAGGTACTCCCCGCCGGGGAGCCGACCCTCGCCGGAGGCGACCTGCAGCATGGCCCTCAGCCGACGCCGCACACGGTTGCGTACGACGGCCGGGCCGTGGGCGCGACCCACTGCGAACGCCACCCGCGGGGGAGTGGACACGTCCGGGGTGTCGAGGATGTAGCTGCACCAGAGGACTCCGGCACGGGCGCGCAGGCCATGCGTGGACAGTCGCCCGAAGGCGCTGCGCTCCCGGAGACGCCAGATCACGCCGACAGGCGGTGGCGACCCTTGGCACGGCGGGCCTTGAGCACGGCGCGACCAGCGCGGGTGCTCATCCGGTTGCGGAAGCCATGCTTCTTGGCACGACGACGGTTGTTGGGTTGGTAGGTGCGCTTCACGCAGCCCTCCTCGAGCCACCAGCGGCAGCAGACAGACAGTAGAAAGGACGGGCGCGCACGGGCACGTGACGCCTGAACCTCGACAGACTACGGCCGCTCGCCGAGATGCGGCAACCACGGCCCTCGAGACACCATCCGACGGTCCCCGGAGGCCCTTGGCCGGGACCTGTCGGGAGCCTGCTAGGGTGCGGCACCCGACCCCCTCTTGAATTGTCCACACACTGTGGACAAGGATGGGGATGAACGACCGAGGATGGTAAGGAGGTGCAGGTGAGCGACCATGACAGCGTGTGGACAGCGGTCGCGCAGCTGCTCCGTGCACAGGTCTCCGAGGCGGTCTGGTTCAGCACCTTCCAGGACGTCGTCTCACTCGAGAACGACGGTGTGACCCTCCGCGTCAGCGCCCCCAACTCCCTCGGCCGCGAGCGCATCCTCACCCGCTACCTCCCGATCGTGCGCGAGGCCCTCGACGAGATCGGGGCCGGCCACCTGGTCTTCGAGGTCGAGGTCCGGGGCGCCGAGGCCGAGCCGGTCACCGACTGGATCCCCGACACCCCGCCGTCCTCCGGCTCGTCCAGTGGTTCGTCCGGTGGCTCCTCATCAGGTTCGTCGGGAAGTTCGTCCTCCGAGGGTTCGTCCGGCTCCTCGTACGGCGGGGGCGGCGACGGGCTCAACCCCCGGTACACCTTCGACACCTTCGTGAAGGGCGCCAGCAACCAGTTCGCACTGGCCGCCGCCCTCCGGGTGGCCGAGACCCCGGGCCGGTCGTACAACCCGCTGTTCATCTACGGCCAGGCCGGTCTGGGCAAGACCCACCTGCTCCACGCCATCGGGCACTACGTCCAGAACCACTACCAGCACGACGTCGTGCGGTACGTGACCACCGAGACCTTCCTGAACGAGTTCGTCGACGCCATCCGTACCAACTCGACGGCGGCCTTCAAGCGCCGCTACCGCGACATCGACGTCCTGCTGATCGACGACATCCAGTTCATGGAGGGCAAGGAGGGGATGCAGGAAGAGTTCTTCCACACCTTCAACACCCTCCACGGCGCCAACAAGCAGATCATCATCTCCAGCGACCGGATGCCCGACAACATCCCCACGCTGGAGGAACGCCTCCGTGGCCGCTTCAAGTGGGGCCTGATCACCGACATCCAGCCGCCCGACCTCGAGACCCGCCTCGCCATCCTCCGCAACAAGGCCGAGCGCGACCAGAGCCCCGTGCCGGCCGACGTTCTGGAGTTCATCGCCAGCAACATCACCTCGAACATCCGTGAGCTCGAGGGTGCGCTCATCCGGGTCACGGCCTACGCCTCACTCAACCGGGTCCCGATCAGCGTGCCGTTGGCCGAGAACCTGCTCGGAGCCATGCTCACGAACTCCTTCGTCAAGCCCCGAACCGACGAGGAACTGCTGGCCGAGCTCGCCGTCCTGCTCGGTTTCAGCGTGGAGGCACTCCGGGGCAAGAACCGCCAGCGTCCGCTGGTCACCGCCCGGCAGATCGCCATGTACGTGTTTCGTGAGCTCACCGACCTGAGCTATCCGGCGATCGCCCGGCTCTTCGGCGGCCGCGATCACACCACCGTCATCCATGCGGTCGACAAGATCCAGCGGCTGATGCGAGAGCGTCAGCAGGTCTACGACCAGGTGACCGAACTCGTGAACAAGGTCCGGCAGGCCTGACATGCCCGCGCCGAGCCCCGTGCACAACCTGTGGACGAACACGTCCGCGCGGTGGACGACCCCGTGTTCGTCCACCGAATCACATCCGCGTCGTTTCGGAGCTGTGCGCGCGGGTGGACAACCATGTGAGGATGGTTCTGGCGCCTACGCTGGGCCGACGCGTGGTTGTGCACAATCCACAGCACCTATCACCATCATTGTTCCTTACATCACCTCTCTGTCGAGAAAGGCAACGCTGTGAAGTTCCGCTGCGAACGTGAAGCACTGGCCGAGGCCCTGGCCGCCACAGGTCGCGCCGCGGCTGGTCGCGTGGCGACCCACCCGCTGCTGTCCGGACTCCTCATGGAGGTCGCCGACGACCGCCTGACGATCACCGGTTCCGACGGCGACCTGACGATCCAGGTCTCGGTCGAGGTCGGCGCCGACTCCAACGGTCGAGCCGTCGTCCCGGCCCGCCTCACCTCCGACATCGTGCGCTCGCTCGCGAGCGGCAAGGTCGAGATCGCCCTCGAGGCCGACAAGTTGCACATCACCAACGCACGGTCGTCGTTCAAGGTCTCGACCAAGGCCGCGGACGACTACCCGTCGCAGGCGTCGCTGATGAACTCGTCGGTCACGCTGTCGTCGGCCGAACTCGGCGAGGCCCTGCGCCAGGTCGTCCGTGCCGTCAAGGCCGAGGACAGCCATCGTCCGTCGCTCACCGGCGTGCTCATGTCGGCCGAGGCCGACGGCCTGCGGATGGTCGCTACCGACACCTATCGACTCACGATGCGTGAGCTCCGCGGCCAGCAGGTCCTCGACGCCGGCCAGAAGGTGATCATCCCGGGTAAGGCGCTCCAGGAACTCCAGCGTCTGCTCAACTCGGGCGACTCGGTCACGATGCGTCTGGGCGATCAGCACGCTCGCTTCGAGGTCGGCACCACCTCGCTCTCGACCCGCCTCATCGGCGGCGACTACCCGCCGGTGCTGCACCTCATCCAGCCGACGTACCAGAACGTCGTCACCGTCGAGCGCGAGCCGCTCCTCGAGGCGATCCGTCGCGCCAAGATCATGGCCAAGGACTCGCACGTCAAGCTGACGATGAAGGCCGACACGATCACCCTCGAGGCGATCACCAACGAGGAAGGCGAGGCCAAGGAGGACATCGACGCCCAGTTCGAGGGCAACGAGTTCTTCACGGCGTTCAACCCCGACTACCTCTCGGCCGGCGTCGAGGCGTGTCAGGGCGACTCGATCACGATCTCGATGAACGAGAACAACCGACCCGCGGTGCTCCGCGGCGTGGGGCACGAGGACTATCTCTACCTCCTGATGCCGCACCGCATCCCGGGCTGAGCCCTCGCCCGCGGTGATCGTCCAGCGACTCGAGCTCGTCGACTTCCGCAACTACGGCGAGGTCGCGTTCGACTTCGTCCCCGGCATCACCGCCGTGGTCGGTCTCAACGGCCAGGGCAAGACCAACCTCGCCGAAGCGCTGGCGTATCTCGCGTCGCTCGACAGTTTCCGCGGTGCACCCGACGACGCACTGATCCGCGTGGGTGCCGACGCGGCCGTCGTGCGGGCCACCGTTCTCCACCCCGACGGGCGAGAGGTCCTCGTCGAGTTGGAGCTCTCGAGGCGTGGTCGCAACAAGGTCCAGGTCAACCGCCAGAAACTTCAACGCTCCCGAGACTTGTTGGGCGTGATGCGGGTGACGGTCTTCTCGCCCGACGACCTCGAGATCATCAAGGGCGGGCCCGAACAGCGACGCCGTTTCATGGACGACACGCTGGTCGCACTCGCCGTGAAGTACGACGCCCTACGGCTCGAACTCGACCGCGTGCTGCGTCAACGCAACGTGCTGCTGAAGCAGGCCGACGGCCGACTGACCGACGAGATCGAGGTGACCCTCGACGTCTGGGATGCCAAGTTCGCCGAGGTGGGCGATCGCTTCGGTCACGCCCGCGCCGTGTTGGTGTCGCGCCTCACCCCGATGGTGGCCGAGGCCTACGAGCAGCTCGCCGACCGGCCCTCGGCGGTGGAGTTGCGCTACGAGCCGGGGTGGCGTCAGCGCGGACTCGTGGCGGCGCTCGCCGACGCGCGTCGCGACGACTTGCGACGTGGTGTCAGCACGGTCGGTCCTCACCGCGACGACATCGAGCTGTTCATCGGCGGGCTCCCGGCGCGCACCCACGCGTCGCAGGGCGAACAGCGCACACTCGCACTCGCCCTGCGTCTCGCGGCTCATCGACTCGTGGCCGAGAAGGCCGGCTCGGCGCCGGTGCTCGTGCTCGACGACGTGCTCAGCGAACTCGACCCACGGCGCTCGACGGCCCTGCTCCGGAACCTGCCGGCGGGCCAGGTGGTGCTGACGACAGCGGGAGTACTCCCCGACGACGCTCACCCCGACGCGATCGTGCGGATCAGTGCCGGTGCCGTGGCTCCCGACGCCGCGACACCCACTCCGAACAGCGAGACTGACTAGGTGCCCGAGCCCACCGATCCCGCTGCCGACCGCGATCCGCGGTTGCTCGGCAACGTGCTGCCGAGGCTCCTCGACTCGCTGCGTCCGGCCGAATCGCGGCGTGGCCCGACCCCCTCGGCGTCCGCCGTCGGGGGAGTGTTCGGCCGGTGGGCGGAAGCGGTCGGCGACGTCGTCGCCGCTCACGTGACCCCGCTGAAGATCGACGGCACCGTGCTCGTGGTGGAGGTCGACGAGCCCGCCTGGGCGACCCAACTGCGGTTCCTCGAGGAGGGTCTCCTCGAGCGTCTCGCACAGGTCGCGGGTGCCCGTCTGGACCGCCTCGAGATCCGGGTCGCGGGTGCGTCCACGAAGGGTCGTCGCGGCTCGCGGAAGAGTGTGTGACAGGGGCCGAGGCTCCCCCATTCCATGACACCCCTCGGGTAGGCTGAGCAGGTCTGAAAAGGCCGACTGCGCCGAGGTTGCGATCCCCGCGACACCGCAGGTCACGGCCACTTTTTCACCTGACTTCCCCCCTGCTCGCCCACACAACGAAAACTGAGGTCCGCGTGGCGTCCGACAGCCCCAAGACTGCCAAGGAACCGACCGCCGATTACGGCGCGAAAGACATCCAAGTCCTCGAGGGTCTCGACCCTGTCCGCAAGCGTCCCGGCATGTACATCGGCAGCACCGGCCTGGCCGGTCTGCACCACCTGATCTGGGAGGTCGTCGACAACTCCGTCGACGAGGCGATGGCCGGTTTCTGCACCCGTATCACCATCACGCTCCTCGCTGACGGCGGCTGTCGCGTCGACGACAACGGCCGTGGCATCCCGGTCGATCCGTACCCGTCGGGCCCGCACAAGGGCAAGTCGGCGGCCGAGGTCGTGCTGACCGTGCTGCACGCCGGTGGCAAGTTCGGCGGCGACGGCTACAAGGTCTCCGGTGGTCTCCACGGTGTGGGCGTCAGCGTCGTCAACGCGCTGAGCGAGCGCCTGTTCATCGAGATCGACAAGAACGGTCGCCGCTACCAGCAGGAGTACGCCCAGGGTGGCAAGCCCCAGGGCAAGATCGTCGAGGTCGGCCCGACGCCGGCCAAGGGTCGCACGAGCGGCACCAGCGTGAGCTTCTGGCCCGACCCCACGATCTTCGCGAGTGAGGGCGTCGAGTTCGTCGCCCGCACCGTGGTCGAGCGTCTCCAGACGATGG